>PXBV01000225.1 GCA_003565575.1 Psychroflexus sp.
CATACGTTTCAAAAATATAAAAAAACACTATAGAGTAGGAATTCTTTTAATGAAGTTGTTTAATATTTACATCAGAATAATTGAAAATGAAGGGTTTGTTTAAATATACTGTTCTAATCATGCTTTTTAGTTTTTCGGGTTGTTATAGTGACGACTCCGATGTCTCTATTCATTCTTTAGATGCTGCACATAGGACGTCTCATTTAACAGACCTTATAAAATCGGTTACACTTCATCATTCCTCTTTTGATGATGTAGTAGACGGTTCGTCTTGTTTTAGTTTGAAATTTCCTTATGAGCTCAAGGTCAATTCAGAATTAATGAGCATTTCCAATATGGATGATATTTCGGTATTATCAGAAAAGGACGTTATCGAAATTCAATATCCTGTTTCTGTTATCTTTTTTGACTATACTTCTCACCAAGTGAATTCAGCATCAGATTTAAGAAATTTGCAATTACAATGTGAAAGCACTTTTGATATTAAACCGAATTCATGCATAGAGTTTGATTATCCTATTACTGTTAAGGATTTCAATGACTTCACCAGCAGTTTTAGTACTCATCATTTTACCAACAACGAAGCATTTTTTCTTTACTTAGAACACCTTCATGATTCGGATATGTTTGAAATAGAATATCCTATTACATTAAATGATACACCTTCAACGTCTATTGAGATTTCTTCCAATTTAGAATTGATAAATGCTTTAGACAACCCAAAAGACTGTCAGTAATTTCTTCTTAAAAGCCATTTTTTAATACTGACTCCTGCCAGTTTTATGTTAGAGTTCATTTATTTATGCTTTATAATTGTATATATTGGGATGAAGATTATAAAAACTTGTTACACTAAAGTTATTTCAAAATTTACTTCTGAATCTTTTATCGTTCCTTAATAAGTGTTCGTAATTAACCACCCTTGGATGTCAATAATTCACTCACTCCATTTATTAAGCTTTTGTTAGTATTCCATCTCGCTTAAGTTAAAAGTATATTAAACCAAAATTTTCAGGTAGTAACAAGTCGCTCTGCATTGTCTTATGACTGTAACCATAAAACAAATACAATGAAACTACTATCAAAATTTATGCTACTGGCCGTTCTTGTCGTAGCCGGTGTGTCATGTTCAGACGATGATGACGTGAGACCAATGCCAACTCCAGAACCACAAAATTTAGTTGAAACAGCCCAAGGCGCAGGTTTAACTACATTGCTAGATGCAGTTGAGGCTGTAGATGGTCTTGGCGAAACTTTATTAAGTGCAGAAGCTATTACTGTATTTGCTCCAACCAATGAAGCTTTTGGTAATGCTTTACAAAGATTTGATGCTGGAAATTTAGAAGAACTGGTTGAGGCGATTGGAGGTGTTGGAAACTTAGAAATAGTGCTAGGTTTTCATTTTGTACCAGCAGTTGCTTTTGCTGGTGACTTAGCCGAAGGTGAGCAAACATTCACAACCTTAGGTGATGGCCAAGAAATTACTGTAACTAGTACCAGCAGTGGTGTAACTGTTACAGATTGGGAAGGAAACGTAAGCAATGTCGTAACAGCAGATGTTGAAATTTCAAACGGTGTTGTGCATGTTATAGATGCAGTGTTAATTCCAGAGCTTGAACTCCCAGAAGAGGAGGAAGAGGAAGAAGTAACTCCTAACTTAGTAGAGGCGGCTCAAGGTGCAGGTTTGACTACACTATTGGCAGCTGTTGATGCTATAGAAGGCCTTGGTGAAACTTTATTGGGTGCAGAAGCCATAACTGTATTTGCTCCAACCAATGATGCCTTTGAAGACGCTTTAGAAGCTTATGATGCGGCAAGCCTTCCAGAATTAGTTGCTGCCATAGGAGGTGTAGCTAATCTTGAACTAATTCTTGGCTTTCACGTAGTACCAGCTGTAGCGTTTGCAGATGATTTAATGGACGGTGAGCAAACATTCCCTACCCTAGCGGGAGACCAAGAAATTACAGTTACTAAAACTAGTGAAGGTGTAACAGTTACAGACTTTGCTGGAAATGTAAGAAACGTTGTCACAGCAGACGTAGAAATAGAAAATGGTGTAGTTCACGTTATTGACGGTGTATTGTTACCAGAATTAAAACCTACTTTAGTTGAAGCTGCTCAAGCTGCTGAATTAACTACTTTGCTAGCAGCTGTTGATGCTATAGATGGTCTTGGTGAAACTTTATTGGGTGCAGAAGCCATAACTGTATTTGCTCCAACCAATGATGCCTTTGAAGATGCTTTAGAAGCATTTGATGCAGATAACCTAGAAGAATTAGTTGCTGCTATTGGTGGTGTTGGAAACCTTGAACTCGTACTTGGATTCCACGTAGTACCAGCAGTGGCTTTTGCAGATGATTTAGCTGAAGGATCACAAACTTTTGAAACTTTAGGCGGTGGACAAGAAATTACCGTTACAAAATCTGGAACTAGTGTAACTGTTACAGATGCTGCAGGTAATGTAAGTAATGTTGTCGCTGCTGATGTTGAAATTGTAAATGGTGTGGTGCATGTGATTGATGCAGTATTACTTCCTGAATTGCCAGAAGAAACTACAACAGTATCTATGACTGTTGGAAATGATGAAAATTCAGCTTATTTTGTGAATGAAATTAATCCAAGTGATGCAGGTGTGACTAATTTGAATGAAAACAACAGTACTTGGACTTTAGAAGTTGGTACGCGCTACGTACTAACCGTTACTGGAGCTAGTGCACATCCTTTTGAAATTAGAAACTCTGAGGGTGATGCGCTATTAAGTATGGATGCTAATGGTTCTTTTGAAAGTGATCCCGATGTAAATTTTGAAACTAGTGGGACTGAGTTTAGCTTTACATTGACACAAGCATTAGCTGACGAGATTGCAGATTACATTTGTACGGTACACGGTTCAATGGTAGGAGATATCGTTGTTCAATAGTGGTCAATGAGTTTTACTCAACATATTTTAAATATAAATCCGCTTCAATTTTGAAGCGGATTTTTTTTGTAATACATAAAAGCTTAAGTTGAATCCAATAAAGTCTATAGGTTATTTTCTTTAGGTTTCGGTTTAATACCAAATTTTCGAGTATCCTCCTTTGTTAACACCTTGTAGTCCTCAGTCTTGGTAAGATGTTCTAGAGGCTTTAATAAGTGTTTTGGTAGAGCTGTTAGTTGTCTCGTGCTAAGATCCAACCAAGATCCCATCATTTCACATCTAGCACAATTCACGCCATGTTGATTATAAATATTGTGTTCAAATTGAAAAAACATCCCATTTTCACTCAAACCCTTTAACTCTAGACTCACCTTTACCGCATCTTCAGGTTTTAGTTCTTTAAAATAATAAATATGCTCATAAAAGACTATTGGACCTAAATTATATTTAACAAGCTCTTCCTGTGAGAACCCATTTTCTATAAGAAAAGCCATTCTGGTATGGCTCATAAAGTTTTGGTAAGCTGAGTTGGCCAAATGCCGATTCGCATCTAAGTCGCTCCAACGTATTTCAAATGATTTACTAAACATATACTATAAAAATTTTGTAATTAAAATGATAAAGGCACTTAAGATGGTAGCCATCAAAACGCCCCGAGCTCTATAATCTTGCTTTTTTTTAATGAATACAAAAAAAGGCACGAAGTTTAAAATAGCTCCTAAAGCAATAATACTCCCTAAAATTCCTTCATCAGTGGCTTGCTCAAGAACAACCTCAAACTCTTTTTGCATTACAAGGCTAATGTAAAGGAACATCCCCGCTAAGTTTGCAGTTATCCCTATCAAAAAGCCAATGGCCATTTCTTTTTTAATCATTTATAGACCAAGAGTTTAATTCTTTTATGAAATCGTGCGCCGTAAGGTCAAATTTTACTGGTACTATGGAGACATAATTGGCCTCCAAGGCTTCCACATCTGTATCTCGACCATCATCTTGATTGATAAATTCACCAGAGAGCCAGTAGTAGTCCCGCCCTTGCGGGCTTTGCCGTTTATCAAATTGTTCTTGCCAACGCGCATTAGCTTGTCTACAAATTTTAACTCCCTTTATTTTTTCTTCACTCTCTTTTGGAATATTCACATTCAAAACTACTCCTTTTGGTAGACCATTTTTTATAACCCTTTCAGTAATTCGCTTCACATATTTTGTAGTGTGGTCAAAGTTAGCTTCCATAGAATAATCTAGTAATGAAAACCCAATCGCAGGAATACCTTCTACACCCGCCTCAACCGCTGCACTCATCGTTCCAGAATAAATGACATTAATGGAAGAGTTGGAGCCATGATTAATGCCACTCACGCATAAATCAGGTTTACGCCTTAATATTTCTTGAGCACCTATTTTTACACAATCTGCTGGTGTTCCAGAACAAGAATATTCCTTCACCTGAGAATATTTGTCAATGGTGACTGGGTCGCAATACAAGTTGTCACTTATTGTAATAGCATGACCCATAGCGCTTTGCGGTCGGTCTGGAGCCACTACTACTACTTCTCCAATAGTCTTCATGATTTTAATAAGGTGTCTGATGCCTGGAGCTGTAATGCCATCGTCATTGGTAACTAATATTAAGGGTTTTTCTTGATTTTGCATGTGAGTTTTTTAAAAGAGCTAAAATAAACATTTCGAATTTGAAAATCACTAAGAATTACGTTTAACAAATTATTAGCTAGACTAAAAAAAAGTGGTATGGTTTTTAATGTAAATTGTAAATTATTACTTTAGTTTTGATTTAATGAATATTGAAAAGATGAAAAGACACACTTTTAGAAACAACTTAGTTATTTTATTTTTAATAACGCTTTTTTCAGTTACCTCCTGTAGCTTTACTACCAAAGACTTTGATGAGGATTCCGATAGAGACCAGGTGCTTATAGAATTGATTACCTATGTTATAGAACAGGGACATTTCGATATGAAATCCATTGATGATGATTTCTCCTTAGCCGTCTTTAAAGACTACATCAAAAGTCTTGATCCTATGAAGAGGCACTTCCTTCAAAGTGATTTTAAAGATTTTAAGGCTTTTGAAACGCTTATAGATGACCAGCTGAAAAATAAAAACTTGATGTTTTTTGATTTGACAGTAGAACGTTTTAGAGAACGAATGGAAGAAGCAGAAGGGTTTTATGCTGAATTGCTTGAAACTCCTTTTGATTTTACTGAAGATGAATTCATTAATACAGATTATGATAATATAGAGTACGCTAAAAACAAAAAGGAATTGAAGAAGAGGTGGAGGCAGCAGTTTAAATATTCTACGCTATCTACTTTTCATGACTTAAAGAAAGAACAAGAACAAAAGATTGAGGACGAAGAAGATGTTGAAATCAAATCTGATGAAGAATTGGAGATAGAAGCTAGAGAAATCACCAAAGAATCTATTGCAAATTATTTTGATACCATGGCAGACCTTGAGCGTAAAGATTGGTTTGGCTTGTATATCAATTCTGTAGTAAGTCAGTTTGATCCTCATACCAACTATTTTGCTCCTCAAGACAAAGACAGGTTTGATATTTCTATGTCTGGAAAACTGGAAGGTATTGGAGCTAGACTCCAGAAAGAAAGAGATAACGTAAAAATTGTTGAAGTGATTTCTGGAGGTCCAGCTTGGACTAATGGAGAGCTAGAAGTGGGAGACCTTATTCAAAAAGTGAAGCAAGAAGATGAGGATGAATCTGTGGATATTCGTGGAATGCGATTAGATGATGCTGTGAGCTTAATCAAAGGGCCAAAAGGCACCAATGTTACCCTTTCTGTCAAAAAAGTAGATGGCAGTAGTCAAAACATTACCATTACCAGAGATGTGGTAGAAATAGAAGAAACTTACGCCAAGTCTTCAACAGTTGAGAAAGATGGAGAGCTGTATGGAATTATCAATCTTCCTAAGTTCTATTTTGATATGCAGGATTATAATCAAAGAAATGCGGCTTCGGACATCAAAAAAGAACTCATACGTCTTAATGAACTTGATGCTAAAGGTCTTGTACTTGATTTGAGGAGTAATGGTGGTGGCTCATTATCTACAGTGGTAGATATAGCCGGTTTTTTTATAGATAAAGGGCCAATTGTGCAAGTGAAAGATGCTCAAAACAATACGGAAGTTTTAAAAGACAAAGACTCCGATGTGATTTGGGACAAACCACTCGTCATACTAGTGAATGAGCTTTCTGCATCAGCTTCAGAAATTTTAGCTGCTGCCATGCAAGATTATGAGAGAGGTGTAGTTTTAGGGAGTAAGCAAACTTATGGAAAAGGAACAGTTCAAAACGTGGTAGATTTGAATAGATGGATGCGGAATAGTTCGTTTGGTGACATGGGAGCTTTGAAAATTACTACTCAAAAATTCTACAGAATAAATGGAGGTTCTACCCAGCTCAAAGGAGTAGAAAGTGATGTGGCTGTTCCAGACCGCTATTCTTATATTGATATAGGCGAAAGAGATTATGATAATCCAATGCCTTGGGATAAAATTGCACCAGCCAACTACAAAAAATGGAGAGGATATTCCAATAGAGAAGAAGTTATCGCTGCTAGTACAGATAGACTTTCTCAAAGCCCTCAAATTCAGTTAATAGATGCCAATGCTAAGTGGATAAAAACGCAAAGAGATCAAAATCAATATAACTTGACTTATCGTGGTTATGATGAACAAATGACAGAGATGAGAAATGCTTCTAAAAATTTTGAAGACATCAATTCCTATAAAAATGGATTAAGTTTTAAATCTTTACCTTATGAAGAAGCTCTAATGGAAAAAGATTCTTCTTTAGCACAGAAACGTCAAAGATGGCATGAGAGTTTAGCAAAAGACGTATATGTGGAAGAGGCTATTCATGTGCTACAAGATTTAAAAATTGATGAAAGCTCAATCAAACTTGCTACAAGAAAAAATTAATAGGTTTTCAATTCAAATAGATTGAAAAAAGAATCTTCTTTACAAGCTCTAGCGCTCCATAAGTTTAAAAAAAACATATGGGGCGTTTTGAGTTTTTGCTATATTTTGATGTGTCTAGTTATTGGTGTTTTTGCTTACCTATTAGCTCCAGATAGTTCTAGAAATGCCAATGCTATGGCACTTAATATTCATTCTAAACCACCAGGGTTTGTAACTAAAATCATTGAAATACCATCAAATAGCAACTCGGATCAATCTTGGCTATCTAAGACATTTTTAGGGGATAAAGACCCAAACACACTTGTACCCATTCAATCATTTAGGTTGACTGATGAAGCGCTCTATTACCTAGATTATGGCATAGATGACCAAAGTTTAGAAAAGAAGTTAGACCTTTCTGATTATGAATCTAATTTTGTGTCTAAAAACGTGCATGATCAAACCTTTTGGCTAGGTACAGATAAATACGGCAGAGACCTTTTAAGCAGGATGATCATCGGCTTAAGGATTTCCTTTTCAGTAGGTTTCATTTCGGTGTTCATTTCTTTACTATTAGGAATTACGCTTGGAGCAGTTGCAGGGTTTTATGGTGGAAAAATAGACACTGCTATTATGTGGCTTATCAATGTAACTTGGTCCATTCCTACACTTCTTTTGGTAATTGCTATTACCTTAGCACTTGGTAAAGGCTTCTGGCAAGTTTTTATAGCTGTGGGTTTAACCATGTGGGTAGAAGTTGCTAGAGTAGTGAGAGGGCAAGTGATGAGCGTAAAATCTTCTCAATACGTTACAGCAGCCAGAGCTTTGGGATTTAAGAATCAAAGAATTATTTTGAAGCATATTTTGCCTAATGTGCTCGCTCCTGTAATAGTGATTTCTGCAGCCAATTTTGCAGCGGCTATTTTGATAGAAAGCGGACTTAGTTTTTTAGGAATTGGCGCACAACCTCCAACCCCAAGCTGGGGAGGTATGATAAAAGACCACTATAGTTACATTATTGTAGGTAAAGCTTACTTAGCCATTATACCAGGCTTAGCAATTATGGGTTTGGTTATGGCCTTTATGTTGATTGGGAATGCACTTCGTGATGCTTTGGATGTTAAAGCTTGAGTAAAGCAAGTTCAAAAGAAACTTTTTAAAAATTGAATTTAGTTTTAGGCTCATTTTTTCTTTAAGAATGGCTAAGCATTTTAATTTTTTACCAAGTAACAATACTTATGCAAGCTCAAGGTTTTCAAAACTCAAAAGTTTATAAATGAGTTACGGAAAACTAAAATAAAGTAAAACAGGCGTTTACATGTGTTGTAATTTAATAAACTCAGACTTAGTTTTAAGTTTTCTTAAAGAGTATTTCTCTTTAAATATGTACTTTTGCAGATTGAAAACTTATATCGTTAATTTTTGAAATGTGATATTCTTAAGATGCTAAAAAGCTTTAAAGCTAATTTTAAAGGGTAATTAAAGCATCATTACTAAAACCTAAAATGAATAAAAACCAGAATAAAAATTCTACTACTAAAAAAGGCTTCACAAAAAAAGAAGTTGCGCAGTCTAAAGTAGATAAGCAAATTAAAAATCCAAACGCAGGAATGCGTCTCAATAAATATGTCTCCAATTCTGGCGTGTGTTCACGAAGGGATGCAGACATTTATATAAAATCGGGTAATGTAACCGTTAACGGTAAAGTAATTACCGAAATGGGTCATCATGTGAAGTTGGAAGATGAGGTAAAATTTGATGGAAGATTGATCAATCCAGAGCCAAAATCTTATGTGTTGCTAAACAAGCCCAAAGGCTTTTACGTAACTGGAAGTTACGAAAAAGGCAAGCTTACCGCTTTAGATTTGGTTCAAAACGCATCGAAATCTAAACTAGCTCCGGTTGGTAAACTAGACACTAGCGCCATGGGGCTTATTTTGTTTACTAACGATGGTACTTTGGCTAAGAAGCTTTCAGGTCATAAAAATGGTATAAGGCAAATTTATCAAGTGGAGTTGACTAAACCGCTAAAGGAATCTGATCTTGAAATCATAAAAGATGGGCCTTTTATAGAAGGCTCTAAAGTAAAAATAGAAGAGGTAGCTTATGTAGATAATAGACCTAAAAACATTATTGGGTTGGAACTTAGAAGTCAACGAGCACATATTGTGCAACGTATTTTCAAGAAATTGGGTTACGAAATAGAAAAACTGGACCGAGTGGTCTATGCCAATTTAGATAAGAAAAATGTTCCAAGAGGACATTATCGTATTCTTACCAAACAAGAGGTTATTAATTTAGGAATGGTTTAACGTAATGATAATGAAAGGATTTAAATTATTTTTTCTTAATGTGGATTACAAATTAGGCTTAATTTTTTTGGTAATATTATTATGTGTTTCTCATTATGCTAAGGCTCAGGGTTTTAAAGAAAATTTGAATCTTGGTGTAATTGGAGCGACGAATGTTGGCTCATTAATATCCTCAAATGATAGAAGAATGAATGTTCGAGCTACTTACATGATAGGTTTTTTAGCCGAATATGAATATAAGGAAAAGTTGCATTTTCAATCTGGACTTTTATATTCCAGACAAGGTCAAAATGATAGAGGTCGAAGAGGCAATGAGAGATACAGAGACCTTCTAAGTTTGGATTATATAGGACTTCCTTTGATGCTAAAATATAATTTATTTGATAGACTTTGGGCAGAGACTGGATTGCAACCTTCTTATCTACTGATTGCCGAGGTAGATCAAGTCCAACAAAGCGAATCCTTTGTACAAAGCGTGAAGCGTAACTACAAAGACTGGGATGTGCTTTACAATATTGGAGTGAGTTATAAGTCTGATTGGGGCTTTTTCATTGGGCTTAGATATTCAATAGGACTTACTAATATTTTGGAAAACCCAATAGGAGATTTAAATTCTCAAAGACACTCTATATATCAGTTCAATTTTGGATATACATTTTAAAAGCTTTTTATGTTGAATTTAAAATTACTTAAAAACACTTTTCAATCAAAGGCATTTCTATTTTGTCTCCTTTTCATGTTCTGCCATATCCTCACTACTTCTGCGCAAGACATTAAAAACTTCAAAGGAGTGTATGTGTTAAATGATACTATTGAGGGTGTTGCAAATTTAAATTATTTCCTTAAAAATAGAGACACCATCCTTGACGGGGATTTTAATTTCAAAAGTATTGAGGAGAAAAAAGAAGACGAATTTACTACCTACGAATATGAGGGTAATTTTAAAAAAGATAAAAAAGATGGAGACTGGTACTTCAAATCAAAATCATTAAAGCTTGATAAAGATTATTCTATATCAGACCTTCAGTTAAAAAGTACTGCAACTGGTACTTCTACAGAGATTTTCGCTTTTTTCAGTAATGGTCAATCCGACAAAGAATGGACAGCCATAAAATATAAGTTTGAAAATTCAATACCTAAAGACACACTCTATACAATTCAGACAAATTTTAATTCAGGTCTTCTAGAAGGCAAGTTCGTATCGAATTCGAAAAACTTAAATGTATCTGGACAGTTTTCGGAAGGACTTATGGATGGACAATGGGTATTTGACGATGGAACACACAAAGAAAAGCGGACGTTTCAAAAAGGTGTGCTCACTGATGTAGAAGTAAATGATGTAAATATTGAATTTATTGGGTTTGATATTACTTACGATAAAGCAGATGAAGATGAAAAATGGGAAACAATTGAATTAAATGAAACTTATTTTGAAATATTTAATAGGTCTAAAATCGAAATTGTTTTCAGTGGAGAATACATCAACCAAAGTAAACTTCAAGAATCTATAAAAAACTCAAATTCATTTATCATTAATGCATTCAAGTCTTTTAATAATACTGGAGATTTTTCTATCTGGAACAACCTGCGTGGAAGTGAGGATTTTAAACTACCAAAAGTAAAAATCAGAAAATTAAAGTATTCTAAAAAAGAAGAAAGGCAGATAAAATCTATTCGTGAGAATTTAAAGTTATCTCAAACAATTATTAAAGAGTTTAGGGACAATTCAATGCTTGAAATTGGAAAGCTAAATTTTAAAGAGTTGAATAAAATTGAACTCCTTTTTTCTATATATAAAGAAAAGTTCGAGAAACTTAAACCCGCCTTAGACCTTATTGTCTCACCTGCATTTGAATACCTAAAAAGAGATGAGCTTCTAGAAGCTTACAATGTGGATTTGGAATTTCCAGAAACAGTAGCCTATTCTTATGATGGGGAAGTGATATCTGAATCCTACGAATTTCCAGAAATTGAGCGAGAAAAATTTGATCTAGAATTTTTGTCTATTACATTGGAAAGTATCGTGAATGATCTGAAAAAATTAGACAAAAATGCAAAGGATGATTTCGAAAAGCTTAGAAAACAAGAATCGCTGACAGAAAATGAAGAGTTGCTCATCAAGAAAAGAGAGAAAATTGAAACCTTATTTGATAAAAACAAAAACGAGGACTATAACGGCTATCACGATTATTACTCTAAAGCAGTAAATATATTTTTAGAGGATGTCATTAACGATTATCGAAAAATGGATCTAGATAAGAAAAAATCTGAAGTTGAAATTCTGTTAGATTGTTTAGGGAAAATTGAAAAATTTGGAGAAGAAGGACTTGTGGATTTTAAAGATCGTGTAGAGCGTGTCGATGAAGAGTACACTCGAGTAGTTTTTAATCCTTTCCTAATGTCAGACATAACAGAAAGGGTAAAAGAAAGGATTTATAAAGCTTACGAAGACAAATTAATCGATTACGTTTTAGAAAATCTAAAAAATAATTTATCCTGTGACTCTTTAGAAGACAAAATAGGAAATCTGGAAATATTAAATGAATCTATGCTTAAACTGAGAGAAAAAGATACAAAAGATATGGAAAGAGAACTAAGACGGGTTAGGGATGTAGAGCAAATTCTTTCTTTACTAAAAATTGAATTGAATTGATATGAGGTTAGGTTTTGATAAAATTAGCTTTGCATTTGTTATTATTATTACAATTACTTTTCAACAAAGTTATTCTCAAGAATCGAGTAGGCCAGCGGCTTCACTTACTCAGCCAAGCAGTTCTTTTGTATGGCTGGGGACGTATGGTAAATTGCGCCTCACAGATAATTTGTACTATGACTTACAGACTCATTTTAGAACAACAGACTTTCAAGGAGACGCCTTTAAAGGTAGATTTATACAAATCTATAACAGACATGGACTTAATTACTACTTCTCCAAAAACTTTCAAGCCACTTGGGGTGCAGTATTAAGATTGAATTTTACACCAGATCCTGGAAATCCAGATTTTGAGACCATCACTCTAG
This sequence comes from Psychroflexus sp., assembly GCA_003565575.1. Lineage (GTDB taxonomy): Bacteria > Bacteroidota > Bacteroidia > Flavobacteriales > Flavobacteriaceae > Psychroflexus. The sequence continues at coordinate 12,191 of PXBV01000225.1, forward strand.
AGCCTCGTTTATGGCATGAATATGTATTTGGGCAACAGTTTGAGCGGTTCAAGATTTTTCATAGATTTAGATTTGAACACAGGTTTACAAGAAGTAATCTGAGTGCAAATCCCGATTACCTCTACAGAAATAGATGGCGTTATAAGGTCATGGCAAATATTCCGTTAAATACGCCAGACATGCGTCCTGGTACTTTTTTCTTTAACCCTGATGTAGAATTGATTATGCAGTCTGGTAACCCAGTAATAGACAGCCCAATGGAAGATTTACGTATACAGCCTGTTCTTGGATATCTTGCAACTCCCAATATAAAGTACACCATGAGTATGATGTATACTACTGGTCAAACTTTAAATGATGGAGGACTTTATACAGAACGTTGGATATTTA
>PXBV01000252.1 GCA_003565575.1 Psychroflexus sp.
TATACAGCTCCATATTTTATTGATTTACTTTTTCCTTTAATCGTTATCAGACCCCACAGGTTTCAAAAACCTGTTGGGTCTCTACACTTATTGCTTCCATTGCTCTGCGAAGCTTGAATCTTCGCAGTTAAACTATCCTTTTAAAAAAATTGCAGTAAAAGTTTATAATTTCAGACTCACCAATTACGTAAGCAATTAAAATAGCATTTAAGTCGGTTTTAAACCAAAAAACCACACAATCATTACAATTGCATGGTTTTTATAAGAACAAATTGGAAAAGTTTAGAACGAATTTGAGATAATTTGTTCGTACAACTCTTGCTTACCACTTAATTGTTGGGGTTCGCCGTGTTTTTTAGCAATTTCAGAAATCTCTTCAAGGCTCAAATTTCCATTTTCAAATTTAGCACCGTTGCCAGTATCAAAAGACGCATAGCGCTCTTTTCTTAACTTTTTGTAATTGGTGTTTTGCAAAATATGGTCAGCAGCAATAAGTCCTCTTGCAAACACGTCCATACCAGAAATGTGTGCTATAAATTTATCTTCTAAATCAGTAGAATTTCTTCTTACCTTAGCGTCAAAATTGATTCCACCACCTTGAATTCCTCCTCCTTCTAGGATAACAAGCATGGCTTCTGTGATTTCAAAAACATCTATTGGGAACTGGTCGGTATCCCAGCCATTTTGATAATCGCCTCTGTTGGCATCTATGCTTCCAAGCATTCCTGCGTCAACGGCGGTTTGTAGCTCATGTTGAAAAGTGTGTCCAGCTAAAGTAGCGTGATTTACTTCAATATTAATTTTGAAGTCTTTTTCTAGTCCATAGTTTTTAAGGAAACCAATAGAAGTAGCAGTATCATAATCGTACTGATGCTTGGTGGGTTCCATAGGTTTAGGTTCAATAAGAAAATTACCTTTAAATCCATTTTTTCTAGCGTAATCTCTACAGATGGTTAAAAATTGAGCCAAGTGATCTTGCTCACGTTTCATATCCGTATTCAATAAACTCATATAGCCTTCACGACCTCCCCAAAAGACGTAATTTTCTCCGCCCAATGCTATAGTAGCATCAATAGCAATTTTTGCTTGAGCACAGGCTCTCGCTACAACGTCAAAATTAGGGTTGGTTGAGGCTCCGTTCATATACCTTGGGTTACTAAATAAGTTGGATGTTCCCCAGAGTAATTTTATACCTGATTCACTTTGCTTTTGCTTGGCGTAGTCTGCCATGGTATGCATTCTTTTTTCAAATTCTGAAAGTGAAGAACAGTCGTCTACCACATCTATATCATGAAAACAATAATAAGGGACGCCCAACTTGCTTGTAAACTCAAATGCAGCATCCATCTTGTCTTTTGCTCTATCTATAACATCTGTTTTTTTATCCCATTCAAAAGTCTCAGTATCAGCTCCAAAAGGATCACCACCTTTATTATTAAACGTGTGCCAATATGCTACTGCAAACCTCATGTGCTCTTTTAAGGTTTTTCCAGCAATTACTTTATTTTCATCATACCATTTAAAGGCTAGGGGATTATCACTATCCTTACCTTCAAATTTGATTTTGTCAATTCCTTTAAAAAATTTGTGTTCACTCATAATTTACTGTTTAATATTTATTTTCGTTTTCCAATCATTGTATATTTCTAAATACTTTTTACTTAATTCTTGGTTAGGTTTAACGCGTTCAAGACAAGATAAACTGCTAAAGGCATCATCAAGTTTTTTATAATATCCAAAACCATAAGCTGCTCCACGTGCAGCACCTTCAGAGCCAGAGGTATTGTAAAGCTCTAGGGTGGTTTGTGTAGTATTCACAAAAATTTCTCTAAAAACAGGACTTAGAAATAGGTTATCCTTTCCAGCTCTTACCACCTTGCCTTTTATTCCAATGGATTGCATGACTTCAAAACCGTAATTCATAGCAAAAACAATTCCCTCACAAGCAGCTCTTATGACATGCTCTGGTTGATGTATATTGTAGTTAAGGTTTTCTATGCCAGAGTTGACTTCTTTGTTATTAAAGATACGTTCCACACCATTTCCAAAGGGGTAAAACCTTAATCCATCACTTCCCGGGTTAACCTTCGCAGCTAGCTCATTCAAAAGTTCGTAAGGGAGAAGTTCCTCTCTCCCAACTGACATCATTTTTCTTAGCCATTGGTACAGAATACCAGAACCATTGATGCATAAAAGAACACCGTTATGTTTAGATTCTGGAGTATTATTGACGTGTAAAAATGTATTTACTCTACTCTTTTCGTCAAATGTATTTTCAGAACTAACCGCATACATCACGGCAGATGTTCCTGCGGTTGTTGCAATATCACCAGCATTTAATGCATTTAAAGAAAAAGCGTTATTAGGTTGATCTCCAGCTCTATAGTTGATTTGGGCGTTCTTATTTAAACCCAACTCAGCGGCTATTTCTGTAGAAATGGTTGCTTGATTTCCAAAGGAAGAAACAACTTCTGGAATATAACTTTCTGGAAGTTCCATTTTTTCTAAAACATCGGTGGCTAATTTACCTTCAGAGAAATCCCAAAGGGCAGCTTCGGAAAGTCCAGAAGTACTTATTTGAGCTTTACCAGAAAGTTTTGCTGCTAAATAATCTCCAGGAAGCATCATAATAGATGCGTTTTTGAACACATCTGGCTCATTATCCTTTACCCACTTCAGTTTTGACGCTGTAAAATTGCCCGGACTCCCTAATATTTTGTTCTTGCTTATTTCTTTACCAATAGCTTTTTCAGCTTCCTCACCAATCTGTACAGCTCTACTATCACACCATATAATCGAAGGCCTTACAGGATTCAATTCATCATCTGTAAGAACCAA
>PXBV01000065.1 GCA_003565575.1 Psychroflexus sp.
AGAAAGGAAATACCGTAATTGTGATTGAGCATAATCTCGATCTGATTAAGGCTTCTGACTGGATTATCGATTTAGGCCCCGAGGGAGGTGCCGGCGGAGGGGAAATTATCGCTGAAGGCACCCCTGAACAAGTAGCTCAAATCCCCGACAGCTATACCGGAAAATATCTGAAAATGGAATTTGATAGAGGGAAGGGGAAGAAGGTTGAAGTATTAAAATCTTAAGTATAGCAACACATTTTCAATTGGTTTAAAAAAACTTTCATTGGATGTGTTTTATGCTAGTATTTCCAATCCTTCGAGTTCAGCAGATTTGTTTGATCACATTTGAAATCTTTCCAATGCAAAGCTATTACGACAAATATGTTTTTAGCAATTCAAAATAATTTTTTGAGATTGAAATTTTTATAATTGCTTGCAATTCCTTTTTTTATTGATAGGTTTTTTTAAATGCTTTAAAATTAATAAATATGAATTAAAATAAATACAGGTCAATTTTAGGACTGACAATCCAAAGTGACAAATAAATTTGAGTAAAAATACCATGTGTTTTTTTTGCTCATTCAAAGTTAAATATCAATTGAGTTTATAATGAGAATAAAACAAAGAGAAGTACCTATTAGATTTAGGAGAATCGCAGCTGACCATCTGGAGTCTATTCGGGAAAGTAATTTAGGCCCCAATACAAAGGATTTATATATAGGTGATACTGTATGCCAGATTTTCAGGCCAGATTTTGAGGACGTTGCTTACTTTGAATTTCAAGTGATAAAGGCCACAAGAGAAAATGTTGACAACAGAATAGATCTAGTGCATAACGTAAAGAAATTCAATGTTTTTGATAACAGTGGCTTTAATCCAATTTATTCAACACCAAATGGCTACCTTGACCATTTGAAGGATAGACAAACTATTTTTAGAAGCGCCGATATTCAAGGCTTTATAATCGTTTCAACTGATGTTCACGACTTTCCCATACCTCATTGGAGCTTAGAAAAGCTTCCTCCTAGCTTAGTTATTGAACAAGATGCATTATCAAATAAAAAGAAAGTTGAAAAGATATATAAGATTGATTCCCTAACATACTTAGGTGAAGATGAGGATATGAATGAAATTTCCCACATTGGTGAAATGCCAGCTCTGTTAAATGGACTTCCAGAAGATCTTGAAAAAAGTGATAAAGGTGTCAGTACCTCTTATACAGTTTCCAGAGATGTAAAAGACCGTTTTTTAGATGATTCTTACAGAAAAAGTGCTGGTAGAACTGTCAAAAGGGGCCCAAGGCCTCTTGACATAACTTTCACAAATGGTTCTTGGAAAAAGGTGAAAAATGAGTTTAACAAATCATTTAAACCTCTACTCAATGACTTGAGAAAGAATTCATCAGAAGTATGGAAAATTCAATCACAACTGGAAGAAATGGGTGAAGGCATTATTTCAGGTGATGTTTTTAATCTTGTTCCTTTAGAAAAAGAATATACCTTTGATTTAAAAGGAAAGGCTGTTGATTATGTGAAAGTTAGGGTTGTAAAAAGAGCTGGTGGTCACTCAGTTGTTGAAATTGCCACATATAAGCTTCCTACCGATCAGGAATACCCTTTAACCGTCACTTTCAATTATGGAAGGGATTATCAAGAAAGAGTTGAGTTATTTGTAGTTAACATCAATACACCGAGCGAAATTAAAAACAATAATCATAAAGAGGAGGAATAATTATGGGTTGGACATATTATTGGGCAAAAACTTATAGCGAACAGCCGAGGTATAGACAATTTAATTATAATGATTGCTTAGTTGGTTGTGGACCGGTTGCATGGGGAATTCTTTTTGGTTGGGCTGACAGGCAAGCAGAAGAAGGAAATTCATATTGGAGTCCAAGATGGGGAATCTATCGGGAAAATGGCGGAAATGGAGCCAACGTAAAAGCTCCATTACAAATGAATGAGGGTGTTCGCAATATGATCAGTGAAATTAATGATCACGTGGACACTTGGTGCGTTCCTTTCAGTAACAGTGCCGCTACTTACCCATGGAAAATGGATAGAGCCAGAAAATATCTATCAGGCAGAACTGGAACTTCTTTAAGAACTGCATACAGTAGGATTGGCAGGAGCAAATCAGAATGCCGAATAAATGCAAGAAATTCCATCAGAAATCGTAAAACACCTGTTGTAATTGGAACTGGCTGGTTAAAACACTATCCGGTTGCTTATGGTTATGCATGGAGAAGTAGAGTTGTGAGAAGGGGTGTTGGACCTTTCTCCTGGACTAAAACAGTATATGATAGATGGTTTCGAGTTAACCAAGGATGGGGTCAAAACAGTGGTGAATGGGTTGAAGCTTCAACTTGGTTTGCAGGGGAAATTTTTCCATAATTTAGTATTCAGTTAGTTTATTTCCTTAACAATATGTATGTGCTAAAAGTATTAAAATAAGTAGCTTTTGTCTCGTATTTATTTTTTTTCAAAACAAATAATAATATTTCAATTCAAAATAGCACATACAATTTTTTATTCCATTTAGTCCAAAAAAGTCAGATCAGACAAAATCCTTCAATAGTGAATCTTTTCTATTTATATAATTCGTTTATCAAAACAAATCTATCAGTTCACAATCATAGATTTTTTATTTCATTCTTTGAAACTATAAATTAAGTCTCCTCCAACAATAAATCCCCCCGCCCAGCTTTACAAAAGCATCATAAATAAAGTTTGTCAACAGGTAGCTTTCTGCCTATTTTTACAAGTCTGATGAAAAACAAGTTTTCACATATCTTTCGATCATTAACCATTGCGTTGGTAATGGCGGGTTTTGTTGCCCA
>PXBV01000140.1 GCA_003565575.1 Psychroflexus sp.
ATTTAAGTCTTGCAAAAAATCGGGCAGTTAGCTCAGTTGGTTTAGAGCACCTGCCTTACAAGCAGGGGGTCACAGGTTCGAATCCTGTACTGCCCACCCGATTTTGTAAAGCCCTGTAAGTCTAGAGCTTGCAGGGCTTTTTTTGTTTGTGGATGGGGGGAATTGTGATGGATTTTTTACTTGTGTGAATTTAGCTGTTTTCAACTATTCAAAAATATTCACAAAATAGTTCGCAATTTGAGAACTAATTTTTATATCTTCACGTTTTATCATGAAAACACGCTTGATTAAAGAACAAACTGTGCAGGACTACATGCACAAGCATGCATCTTCAAAACCTGGTTTTGAAAGATGGCTGGAGATAATCAAAAGCGCAAACTGGGAAAAGCCTGAAGATATGGCTTCGACTTTCGCGTCAGTTGATTATCTCGGTGGAGGAACGAGCCGGGTTGTGTTTGACATAGGAGGAAATAATCATTGAATGATTTGCACATATAATTTTGGTAAAAAGTACGTGCACATTTTTGTTCGATGGATAGGTACACATGCTGAATATTCCAAGCTGTGTGAAGAAAATATGCAGTACTCGGTAAACGAATATTAAACTTAGCTTATAAAACAATGACAAAGCTGCCATACAAGGTTATTAAAACCAGAGAGCAGTACAATGACTATTGCAGGCAATTGGACGAAATGATGTTTTCCGACAATGCTGACGAACGAACAGATGAAATTGAACTGCTTACTCTGTTGATTGAAACCTATGATAATGAACAACGCGAATCTGTTAGCGGAGACCCGATAACGCTGATTAAGGCTCTTATGGAGGAACATCAACTAAACCAAAACGACATAGCGGGAATTGTGGGCCGGTCAAAGGGTTATGTCTCTGAAATGCTTAACCGCAAGAAAGCCCTTTCCAAAGATGTAATTCGGGCGATTGCTGAGCATTTTAAAATCAGACAGGAAGTTTTGAACAAGGAGTATGAGCTGAGGGAGCATGGTGGTGAGGTAGAATACCAAGCTAATAGTTAGCTGGTATATTGTTAGTCCGGAAAGACTAAAGTTAATTCTCTTTTTGAGATTTCTCATCACTTTCACCTGCATCCACATTCTCCTCTTTCTTGGCGCGGTCTTGGCTTTCACTGTGAGGTAAAACTACGTAGCTAACCTTTCTCAGGTATGATTCATAGGTGGCTCTCTCTAAAAACTCCTTTTCTATTACCTTGCTAATTTCTGACTCTGTTGTACAAAGCTTGCTGAAATCCGGATAATTGTCATCGTTTTTGAGATCCTCTCGTTCATCCTGATGCAGTGAATAGTAATACTCAAGCAAGAAAAGCATTAGCATAGTTTTCTTACCTGTGTCTTGCTCTAGTCCCTTTAACAGACGGTAGCAATTTCTCAGACGAGTAAGCTGGCGTGGATTGCTAAACTTAAAGAGGTCCACTAATTCTGTGAAATATTCTACCTCATTTGGTGTCTCTACCATTTCAGTAAGGATATCAATTCTTTTTACTCCTTCTGACTGTTTCGTTGAATTATCGCCTTTTCTTGTACTTTGGTTTGGGGTATTTGAAGTAGTTTTCTCAGAAATGTGTTTTTTCCTGTTAGAGTCTGTGTTTTCCGATTTTACGAGATTGTCTACATTTGTGTTCGTTTCCTTTGAACCATCTATTGGTGGATCGTTTTTAGAAGAACCCGTTTTCAGAACCCCTTTGAAAAGCTCATTTATTATAAAATTTTCAAGAGCAGGTTTTGGCAGCTGAATCGGCAGTTGAATAATTTTCCCAAGATAATCCCTTGCAATATCAGATGAAGTGCGGACGTCGTCTGCAAGGTCGGAATACTGAATTTCAATGGCGCGAAAAGCAATGCGGTGGTCTATGCCGATAATGACCACCACGTTCTTGATATCCATAACAAGACGGATTGCATCGAGGGTACTGGAAATAGCATCCGGTTCGCATCGGTCGAGGTCATCCACAAAAACGATAAGCCGGGACGGATCTTTTTATTTTGCGGGGATGATGATTTCGCATAGGTTCCGTAGATGACGTTTTAGCATAGGAACTGTGCCCAGGTGGTTCATATAGTTCGGCAGGCGCAGGTAGCTGTTCAGGTTTATGGTTAAAGGGTGATCGAATATTAAAAGTATTTGTTTATAGTAGTTTAAAATAAAAAACAAAGATACAGCTAAAAGTGAAATCGGAACCTTTTGATCAAGTATGCCATCATAACCTGTGATTAGTTCATTGATTGAGTAGAGCCCAGCAGCTATGCTGAGTAGAAAAGTTATCGGGATTAATAATCCATTCTCTTTGCAACCAAACCTCACCCTAACTTTAAGTTTCCAAAGGAGCCTAGAAAATCTTTTAAAAAGATATGAGCATTGATACTTAATTTTGTTAGCCGAATTTATAACAACATTATAAAAAGTATTTTTGTCGTTGGGGGTAAATTTATACTCAGGTTTTCTGAAAAAGCCATTTAAGACCTCTTGTGCAACACCTGCCGTTATGTTATCTGTATGTTCGTATTCCCAGGCGTTGAAATCGGCAAAATAGAAGCGTTCTGAATCTGAGCGTACTTTTAAGTTCTTTTTTAGCAAGTGCATCAGGTTGCTTTTACCTGACCCCCAGTCTCCAAGCAACCCGATTGTAAAAGGGGTATCCTGGTTCTCCGAGGCAATCAACGCAGCTAGTGTAACTACCATTAAATAAATAGTGCGTTTGTTTGGGTAGTTTCTTATCTTAAACGAAAAAATGTCACGTTTAAAACTCCCCGAACTTACCACCGAAGAACACACTCAGTTGATCA
>PXBV01000168.1 GCA_003565575.1 Psychroflexus sp.
AGAGATGAAAAAGAAAAAGGTGGAACTCAGCCTTAGCGAAGAAGCTGAATGGATGGAGTACTTTAACGGGCAGAAAGCCAAAGCGGATGAGCTAAAATCTCAAATTGAACAAACGGATCGGGAGATTGATGCGATGGTTTATGAGTTGTATGGGTTGAGTGAGGAGGAAGTGCGGGTTGTGGAGGGGGATTCAAACTAAAAGAGAGACGACATGAAACTAAATGTTAAACAGAGATTTTTTGCCGCAATTATATACATCTGTATCATTCTTTTTATTGGTAATTACTTCAGTGGAGATTGGAATTATATTTTCGACACCAACAGTAAATGGAATGTGTTACTGGTGGTTACAGCATTATCAGTGATTTTAGGTTCATATATTGTTGAACCCTTCTTCTCAAAACCTGCAGAAGTTGTAGCACGGTGGGTGGCAATTCTCCTCTTGTTATTTGGACTTAATGAAAAGACAGAACTTATACTTTATTCGTATTGGGTTTATGCAGCCTTGATTTTTATTACATCTGCCCTACTCCTTATTTTTTTCTATGACAGTAATAAGCTTGTAAAATCCAGAAAGGTAGCTACTGATATAATATGTAAGATTTCGAGACCTGAAATCCTTTTTTCAGTACTATATTTTTTTTATTATCGTCTCATTTTTCACTGAAAACATAGCAGATTTTGAATATGCAGTCCTGATCGGTTTCGGGTTTTTGCTATTAATTAACAAACCAGTCAATTACTTAACAATTTGGATTTGGAGCAGGTTTTCATACTTGAGAAGAAGTAAAGAAACGGGAGACGAAATAGGACAAGTCATTGGACATGACAGTATTGACTTTTATAAAGTAGAAATTACCGGGGAAACGCTAAAGGGTTTAAAATCTTTAAAAGGAGAATTGGTTTATTTAGAAAGTGATCAAAAAGGGATAATAGGCGTAGTAATAGATGAGAAATACTTAGTTGGTAGAAGGTGGATCCATGTTTTTTCCTTAAGGGGAAGTAGTGGCAACTTTCTCACGTTTAATTTGAAATCCTATGAACCACTATCGGGTGAGAAAACAATTTATTCAAGAACTCACTCTGTTAAGCATATCAAAATAGACGATTTAGCAGGTGTCATAAAAGAAAAAGTTCAGAGTAATCCGGTTTTTAGAAATATCGAAAACTTTATTGGATACGTATGGAAGGGTTCAACTATTAAACAAATTAAATTTTTAAGCCTTTTCAATTCTGAAACATTAAAAGAACAAAGTATTGGTGAGGGTACTATCCTTGAAGCTTCAATTGGAGATAAATCAGTTCTTTATCAAATTATTGATGGAAGAACAGAAGAGGAGGATTTAGAACAGAAAGATTCTCATGGCTATACAATTGGTACGGCACAAAAATTAGGTAAGTATGACATTGAGAAAAATGAGTTGGAAACAGTAAAGTGGTTGCCAGAAATTTACACTCCAATCTTTCTTTTGAAACCAAAAGAAATTGAATACGATGCAAAGAAGTTTATTGGAAAATTGCCAAATACAAACTATGGCTTTCCAATAAAAGAACCGGATACTTTAGTTACCCACAATACTGCAATCTTAGGAATCTTAGGGATTGGTAAGTCGTGTTTGACTTTTGAATTGATCAAAAAATTGATCAATCAAACAGAGGTTAAAGTAATTTGTATTGATTTAACCAATCAATACTACCATTCATTGATTAAATACTTGGATTGCAATCTAATTAAAAATGAAATTGAAGATGCAAATAAACAAAAGCTTTTAAATTATAAAGGAAGTGAGATTGCAAACAATCCAGAAACATGGGGTAACGAACAATTGTATAATGATTTAGTAAAAGAGGAATTAGAAGCCTTCGATAATTCTGAAAGAAGAGTCCTCATACTAAACCCTGATTGGCACCGAGTAGAAAGGGCGGGCAGTAATTTTAACATAACTCATAAAGTTGAATTAACACCAGCCGAGAAAACAAGGATTATTTCCGAAAGATTGTTTGTACTTGCAAGAAAACAGGGTGAAACAAAAAATGCGAAGTATTTATTGGTTTTTGAAGAAGCACATTCATTAGTTCCTGAATGGAATTCTGTAGCAAATGAAGGTGATAAAAAAGCTACAAATGGAACCGCAAAAGTCATATTACAAGGACGAAAATATGGAATGGGCTCAATGGTAGTAACTCAAAGAACAGCAAATATCAGTAAAAGCATTTTGAATCAGTGTAATACCATTTTTGCCCTACGAGTATTTGATGACACGGGAAAACAGTTTCTTGAAAACTATATAGGTTCAGACTACTCTAATGTATTACCTACTCTGGAAGAAAGGCATGCTGTAGTGACCGGTAAAGCTTTAAAACTGAAGCAGCCGGTAATTATGGAGTTAAATGACAGGAAGTTGGTTGCTGATTATCCTGATGATTAAACCTAAAAACCCAATTTTTTAGCCGCCCAATGCTCACCGGCTTTTGTCATCATTTCTTGCCAAGTATTAAATTTGGTTACGTATTGAACATACTTGTCTAATTCTTCTTCAGGAATCTTTTCAAACTCTTCTTCCGTCTCAAACTCAAAACCTCCCGTATCGAAAAACTCATCTATGGTTGAGTGTTGGGTATATCTGTTCATAAAAGATGTGTTGAACAGCTCATCGTAAGATACATTGTGAGTGCCGTCTAATTTCTTAAGCTTTCTCTCTAGCTTGTCTAATCCTGACCAGTCTGATTTACTCATAACAATACATCTTGTTTAATTCAAATTATATATGTTAGTCAATTGAGATATACAACCAACCCAATCAATCATGCCAA
>PXBV01000258.1 GCA_003565575.1 Psychroflexus sp.
GAAGTATATCTGTAGTGGCTTGCAATAAAATTGCTTGTTCAAGTGAATTTCAGAATTATAAGAACCTCAAGACTTTAGCCAAAAAATACAATGCCTCCTTCTTGTTTGAAACCAATGTTGGTGCAGGTTTACCAATTATTGACACCTTGAGTAACCTTGTAGCTTCTGGAGATAAAGTCACTTCTATTCAAGCCGTGCTTTCTGGGAGTTTAAATTTTGTGTTCAATAATTTCAATAGTTCTACAAAATTCCACGATGTGGTGAAAGAAGCTCAGAAAGAAGGTTTTACAGAACCAGACCCAAGGATAGATTTAAGTGGAGTAGATGTTGCTAGAAAAATCTTAATTTTAGCAAGAGAAAGTGGCTACGAGATGAATCTTGAAGATATTGAAAATGATCCTTTCTTAACTAAAGCTAATATGGAAAGTGGAAGCGTAGATGATTTCTTTAAAACCTTGATTGATGATGAAGCGCATTTTCAGAAGTTATTCAGCTCTGCCGAAGCCAATAATTCTCAATTGAAATACGTCGCAGAATTCAATAATGGAAAAGCTAAAGTAGGTCTGAAAGAAATTCCGCAGGGTCATCCATTTTACAATTTGGAAGGAAAAGATAATATCGTGATGTTTTATTCTCACAGATATCCAGAACAACCAATTATTGTAAAAGGAGCAGGGGCAGGTGCAGATGTAACAGCTTCTGGACTATTTTCTGACATCATAAGAGTAAATAATAAATAGGTTTTAAATCCATAGTTGTTTTGAAGAAAGAAATAAGAATTTTTTCTCCAGGTACAGTATCCAACGTATCTTGTGGTTTTGACGTCTTAGGCTTTTGTCTCGACCATATTGGCGACGAAATGGTCGTACGAACTACAACCCAAAAAGGCATTTCTATCACCAAAATTGAAGGTTACGACTTACCTTACGAGACCAAAAAAAATGTGGCTGGAGTTTCTGCTTTGGCTTTAGTAAATGATTTTCAGCCAGATTTCGGTTTCGAGATTGAAATTTACAAACGCATAAAGCCTGGAAGTGGAATTGGAAGTAGTGCAGCAAGTGCTGCTGGTAGCGTGTTTGCCATCAATGAACTTTTGGGTAAACCTTACAATAAAACTCAGCTTACACAATTTGCGATGAAAGGCGAGGCGGTGGCTAGCCAAAGTGAGCATGCAGATAATCTAGCACCTGCTATTTTTGGAGGTTTTGTTTTAGTGAAAAGCTTAAAGCCTTTAGAAATTTTAAACCTTCCAACACCAGATGAACTTTACGCTGTCATTATTCATCCACAGATTGAAATTAAAACAGCAGAAGCTAGAGCTATTTTGCCCAAAGAAATTCCCATGCAGGATGCTATTTCGCAATGGTCCAATCTGGGGAGCCTCGTTCATGCATTGCATACAAGTGATTATGAACTTTTAAAACGCTCACTTTATGACGCTGTAGTAGAACCGTATAGAAGTCAACTTATCCCTCATTTTGAGGATGTAAAACAGGCAGTATTAGATGCAGGAGCTTTAGGTTTTGGAATTTCAGGCTCTGGACCATCTATGTTTGCCATAACAAAAGGTGAAAAATCAGCCAAAATGGTTGAGATTGCTATGCGAAAAGTTTACCAAAGCTCAAACATCCAATTTGAAACTTATTTGTCCAAAATCAATAAAGAAGGCATCAAAACCCTTAGTTAATTACTCAAAATCATGGATTTTTATTCACTCAACCATAAAGCACCTACAGCTTCCTTCAAAGAAGCCGTCATAAAAGGTCTAGCACCAGATAAAGGTTTATATTTTCCGACCTCTATTCAAAAATTACCAGCTTCGTTTTTCGAATCTATTTCAAGTTTATCTCATAATGATATCGCTTTTGAAGTGATCAAGCAGTTTGTGAGTCCAGAGATTCCTGAAGTTGAACTCAAAAAGATTGTAGAAGACACCTTGTGCTTCGATTTTCCCGTAGTTAATATCAACGATAAGATTTCTTCTTTAGAATTATTTCATGGACCAACCATGGCTTTTAAGGATGTTGGTGCTAGATTTATGTCGAGATGTTTAGGTTACTTCAACCAAAATCAGAAAAAAGAAACCACAGTTTTGGTGGCTACCTCTGGAGATACGGGCGGAGCAGTTGCTAACGGATTTTTAGGTGTAGAAGGTATCAAAGTGGTGATTTTATATCCAAAGGGCAAAGTGAGTGAAGTCCAAGAAAAACAATTGACAACACTGGGTCAAAACATCACAGCTCTGGAGGTGGATGGCGTTTTTGACGATTGTCAGGATATGGTTAAGCAAGCATTTTTGGACAAATCCATCACCGATCAAATGCAAATCACTTCTGCCAATTCCATCAATGTGGCCCGCTGGTTGCCGCAAATGTTTTATTTCTTTTTTGCTTACAAACAACTCCATAAGCATCACAAAAATCTGGTTTTTTCCGTGCCTAGTGGAAATTTTGGGAATATTTGTGCAGGCTTTATGGCAAAACAGCTCGGGCTTCCAATTCATCATATGATAGCTGCCAACAACAGAAATAAGGTTGTTACAGATTATTTAGAAACAGAAAATTACAGTCCAAAACCAACTATCCAGACGCTTAGTAATGCTATGGATGTTGGGAATCCAAGTAATTTTGTAAGAATTCAGGAACTATTTAACCATGAATTTCTAGCTCTAAAATCCAATTTAAGCTCTTACAGTTATACCGATGAGGAAACACTTCAAGGGATGAGAGATTTATATAGTCAATACAATTATGTAGCAGACCCTCACGGAGCTATTGGTTTTTTGGCATC
>PXBV01000354.1 GCA_003565575.1 Psychroflexus sp.
GGACACAACAACCTAGAAATGGCATTAGCCAATACACTTGTGGCTATTGAAGAAGGAGTGGATATTGTAGATGCGACCATCACAGGAATGGGGCGAGGAGCTGGAAATTTAAAAACGGAATTATTACTCACTGCACTTCAAGCCAAAGGAAAACTTGAGTTTGATTACAATGAATTAAGCAAAGTAGTAGATGCTTTCACAGAACTACAAAAAGAACACGAATGGGGTACGAATTTACCCTATATGGTTTCAGGTGCCAACTCACTTCCACAAAAACAAGTCATGGAATGGGTAAGTAAACGTTACTATTCGTTTAATTCCATTATTAGAGCATTAAACAACCAAAGCCAAGGAAAAGAAGACAATATTGCCTTACCAAAACTAGCCACTAGCGAAACCAAGTACCAACGGGCTTTAATTGTTGGTGGCGGACCAAGTCCTGTAGAACATTCAGCTGCTATAGATCAATTTCTAATCCAAAATCCTGATGTTTTAGTGATTCATGCTAGTTCTAAAAATGCGTTGAGTTTTACAAAAGTTCCTAATGAACAAATCTTTTGTTTGGTAGGTAACGAAGGTCACCGTATGGAAGAAGTATTTGGAGAAAGAAAGATTGAAGGCAAATGTATTTTACCTCCTTTTCCAAGAAAAATGGGGACATATATACCTAAAGCCTTAGAAAATAATGCTTTTGAATTACAAGAGGTTAATTTTACAAATGAATTCAAAGATTCACACACCACAATTGCCCTGCAAACAGCCTTGGAGTTAGGGATTACTGAATTATTTGTAGTAGGCTATGATGCTTACAGTGGAAACATAAGCGAGAAAGAACAAGAATTGTTCAATGAAAATGTACAGCTATTCAAAGCTTATAAAGCAAAAACAAAGACTAAATTGGTATCCTTAACAAGTACAGGATACAAGCAATTAGAAAGCCAATCCATTTACTCATATATTTAAATTATGGTAGGAATTTTTTCAAAAACGATAGATACAAATTTAGTTGAAGCCATAAGCTATTCTGGTTTAGACTTTATGATTTTCGATCAAGAACACGGCACAGTAGATTTAACGACTATTCAAAACCATGTAAGAGCTGCAAAAATGGGAGGGATGACTTCCGTAATTCGAGTAGCAGAAAATAACCACAATAAAATTGGTAGTGCCTTTGATACAGGAGCAGATATGGTTCAAGTACCTAATATAAGCTCCGTAGCAGAGGCTAAGCAAGCCATTGAAGCCGCTAAGTTTTACCCCAAGGGCAATAGAGGAGTTTGTTGCTATGTAAAAGCTGCCAACTTCGGTACTACAGAAAAATCAACTTACCTAACCAATACAAACACTAAGCAACTTATTTTGCAAGTAGAAGGCAAAGATGGGATGAATAGTATAGACGGTATCCTTGAGTTAGAGGGTTTTGATGTACTTTTTATAGGACCCTATGATTTATCACAATCCTTAGGCTACCCAGGACAAGTTGACCATCCTGAAGTGGTAAAAGCCATTGAAGAGTTAGCTAAAAAAGTAAAAGCATCGGGGAAAATATTAGGAACCTTTGTGGATAGTTTTGATAAAATTAAAATATTCAAAGAAAAAGGGTTTAGGTACATAGCTTATTCAGTGGATTTAAATCTTTTTGCTAACTTTTGTAAAAGCATAAAAAACGAATACTAATGGAAAGTTTCTTAAAAGATGAATTGACAATTATCATTCCTGTACGAGAAGGAAGTACAAGGGTGAAAGATAAAATTTACTTAGAAATTGAGGAGGGGGTTTCACTTTTGGAGTGGAAAATCAGTGAGCTACTGAATTACCGTAAAGATTTAAACATACTGATAAGTTCTAATTCAGAAAATGTAAAAACTGTAGCTAAGAATTTAGGAGTAGGTTATCACGAGAGGGATCCTTACCTGTGTAAAGGACATATTGCAAGTTTTTCGGAAGTAATCACTGGAATTGTTAAGGATATTGAAACGAAGCATTTTGCTTGGTGTACTGTTGTGGTTCCTTATATGTCGAAATCAATGTTTCAGCAATGTTTTGAAGATTATTTTAATCACGTTATAAAAGAAAATACACATGATAGTTTAGTAAGTGTAAATCTACTCAAAGAATACTTTTGGTTAGAGGATAAGCCTTTAAACTACAAAGCAGATAAAAATCATACCATAAGTCAAGAATTGCCAGACATATTTAAAGTAACCAATGGTCTTTACATGAGAGATAAAGTATCTACTTTAGAGGAAGGCTATTTCTTAGGACCTAAGCCTTACAAGACTGTACTTCCAAAAGTAGCAGGAATAGATATTGATGAATACGAGGACTTTGAATTTGCCAAAGCAATGCTGCCTATTTATAAAGAAACATACAGATGATAACAACTATCTTTTGGGATTTCGACGGCGTGTTAATGAATTCCAATTCAGTTCGGGACAAAGGATTTGAATTGGTATTAGCCAACTATCGCAAAGACCAAGTAAAGCAACTCATGGATTTTCACCAAGCCAATGGTGGCTTATCGAGGTATGTGAAATTTAGGTATTTTTTTGAAGAAGTTAGGGGCGAAAAAATTAATGATGAGCAAGTGCAAGTTTGGGCAGATAAATTCTCAGAAATCATGCTAGCTAACTTAATCAATGAAAACTTACTCATCAAAGAAACCATTGATTTTGTAAAAGTCAATTATCAAAACTACCAAATGCATATCGTATCCGGTTCAGATGGGAATGAACTCAGAAAGATTTGTAAAGGTGTTGATATAGATCAATACTTTA
>PXBV01000138.1 GCA_003565575.1 Psychroflexus sp.
CCAATGAGGTGGATCTGCCAGTAGCCGTCTATCAAGTGAGTGGAGAATATGCCATGATTAAAGCAGCATCAGAAAAAGGTTGGTTAGACCACGATGCAGTCATGCTAGAACAATTAACAGCCATCAAAAGAGCAGGTGCAAGCATGATTGCTAGTTATTTTGCAAAAGATGCAGTCAAACTGATCTAAGTAGTTAGTTTTGCAAATAAAAAATAGTACCAAGAATATCAATTTACAATACATGATTAAAAACGATTTATTTTTAAAAGCCCTCAAAGGCGAAACTGTAGAACGTCCACCAGTTTGGATGATGAGACAGGCAGGGCGTTATTTGCCAGATTTTATGGCACTAAAAGAGAAGTATGATTTCTTTACTAGGTGTAGAACTCCGGAGCTTGCCACAGAAATCACCGTCATGCCAATTCACCAAGTGGGAACAGATGCGGCCATTCTGTTTAGTGATATTCTTGTGGTTCCTCAAGCCATGAATATAGAAGTGGAAATGCGTCCAGGGATTGGTCCTTGGTTGCCATCTCCAATTCGCGACAGAAAAACTTTAGATCAAGTTGTTGTTCCTAATGTTTACGAAGAGCTTGGCTACGTTTATGAAGCCATCAAGATGACCAAGCAGGAGCTTAACGATGAAGTACCCCTTATTGGATTTGCAGGTTCCCCATGGACGATTTTCTGCTACTGCGTGCAAGGTCAAGGATCCAAAAATTTTGATAAAGCTAAAGAGTTTTGCTTTAAAGAACCGCAAATGGCTCATGAGCTCTTACAAAAAATAACAGATACCACCATCGCCTATTTAAAAGGCAAAGTTGAAGCCGGGGTAGATGCCGTCCAGGTGTTTGATTCTTGGGGGGGCATGCTGTCTCCTGTAGATTACGAGGAGTTTTCTTGGCCCTACATACAGCAAATTATAGATGCCTTAAAAGCTGATATTCCTGTAATAGCTTTTGGTAAAGGTTGCTGGTTTGCTTTACACGTCATGGCAAAATCTGGTGCTACAGCACTTGGAGTAGACTGGACTTGTTCTGCTAGAAATGCTAGGTATCTCACAGGTGGAAAGATTACCCTGCAGGGTAACTTTGATCCTTCACGCTTGTTTTCTCCCCCAAAGGACATTAAAAAGATGGTGCACCAAATGATAGATGAATTTGGTAAAGACCGCTATATTGTTAATTTGGGTCATGGGATTTTACCTAACATTCCTGTAGAAAACGCCAAAGCCTTTGTAGAAGCAGTGAAGGAATATAAAGGATAAATTGTTAAAGAAGCAGTTGGATTGCTAAGGTTATATTAACCTTAGCAGTCTTTATAAATAAAGATTCAATGGACTTTAAGAAATCATGATTTGTTCTAAATTACTTAAGTATCTTGGAGTCTTGTTCTCCATAATTATTCTGTTGTCGTTTCTTGACTACACTTTAGGTCAATTTTTGGAAGGCTGGTACAGTCCAAAATGAAGAATTACAAGCAATAGGTTGTATTGAGCTCACATCTAAGACAGGACTAGGTTTGTACTATAACTACTTCATGTGAAAATCTGAATGTTAGTGAATACAGGCCTTAATCTATAGCTTAAGAAACTTCAGATGTGCTCATTATTTTTCTAAATAATTGACAGCCAATGCTGAGTTATTCCTTAACAAAATCTTACTTTTGCAACACTTAAAAGGATATTAAAAATGGCAAAAGAAGACCAAATAAAATCAGCACTAATTTCAGTATTTCATAAAGAAGGCTTAGAGCCAATTGTAAAAAAACTTCATGACCTTGGCGTAAGTATCTACTCTACTGGCGGGACAGAAAAGTTCATCAAGGACT
The DNA here is from genome assembly GCA_003565575.1 of Psychroflexus sp. Classification (GTDB taxonomy): domain Bacteria; phylum Bacteroidota; class Bacteroidia; order Flavobacteriales; family Flavobacteriaceae; genus Psychroflexus. The sequence goes on from PXBV01000138.1 coordinate 1,830, forward strand.
TAGGAATACCTGTAATTCCTGTTGAAGATGTCACGTCTTACCCTTCTATTTTGGGAGGTCGAGTAAAAACACTTCATCCAAAAGTATTTGGAGGAATTTTAAATCGAAGTGATAATTCTCAAGACCAGGAGCAGTTGAAGTCTTATGAGATTCCTCAAATTGATTTGGTGATTGTGGATTTATATCCTTTTGAAGATACAGTTGCATCTGGAGCTAGTGAGCAAGATATTATTGAAAAGATTGATATAGGAGGGATTTCACTTATAAGAGCAGCTGCTAAAAACTTCAAAGATGTACTTTGTTTACCATCTAGAGCAGATTATGCAGAGTTTTTGAACTTGCTTAATATGGCAAATGGTAAAACTACAATAGCAGAACGGAAGCGTTTTGCTGCCAAAGCCTTTCAAGTTTCTTCACATTATGATACCGCTATATTCAATTATTTCAATACTACAGAAGAAATTCCAGCCCATAAACAAAGTTTTGATACAGGTGTAGAATTGCGTTATGGAGAAAACCCTCATCAGCAAGGTTTTTTCTTTGGAGACTTTGATGCGGTATTTGATAAACTTCACGGTAAAGAATTGTCTTACAACAATTTACTGGATGTAGATGCAGCTGTTCACTTGATGTCAGAATTTATTAATGAAGCTCCTACTTTTGCTATTCTAAAACATAACAACGCATGTGGGTTAGCTCAACGAGAAACCCTTCATCAAGCTTATGTAGATGCTCTTGCGGGAGACCCTGTTTCTGCTTTTGGAGGTATTTTAATATCCAATTCAAAAATAGATAAAGCCACAGCAGATGAAATCCACAAGTTGTTTTGCGAAGTTGTGATTGCTCCAAGTTATTCTGAAGAAGCTTTAGCTATTTTAACACAAAAGAAGAATAGAATTATCTTAGTTCAAAAAGTGTTTCAATTTGAA
>PXBV01000096.1 GCA_003565575.1 Psychroflexus sp.
AAATGGGAAGCTGGAGATCCAGAGGTTGTAAAACTTTGGACAACCATGAACCAATGGGTTTACAATGGCTTTGAAAACACCTATAAGGCGTTGGGGGTGGATTTTGATAAAAATTACTACGAAAGTGAAACTTACCTACTAGGTAAAGATCACATTAAAGCTGGACTCGAAAAGGGTGTGTTCTTCAAAAAAGAAGACGGTAGTGTGTGGATAGATTTATCTGATGAAGGATTGGATGAAAAAATTGTTTTGCGTTCAGACGGCACTGCTGTCTACATGACCCAAGATATTGGCACTGCTATACAAAGGGTTGCTGATTATGATATTGATGAAATGGTTTTTACAGTTGGTAACGAACAAGATTATCATTTCAAAGTATTGTTTTTGATACTAAAGAAATTAGGTTTTGAATGGGCAGACCACCTCTTTCACTTGAGTTACGGTATGGTAGATTTGCCTAGCGGTAAAATGAAAAGCCGAGAAGGCAACGTTGTAGATGCCGATGATTTAATTCAAGAAATGATTTCTACTGCCAAAGCCATTGCTCAGGAGTTGGGGAAACTAGATGATTATAAAGAAGGAGAGAAAGCTGAGCTATATAGAATGATTGGATTGGGAGCGCTAAAATATTATATTTTGAAAGTAGATCCTAAAAAGCGAATTCTTTTCAACCCTCAAGAATCAGTAGATTTTCAAGGAAATACTGGACCCTTTATCCAATATACTTACGCCAGAATTCAATCGATTTTGAGAAAAGCAAATCTAGATGGACAATTCTTAGATGTATCCTCTTATGAGTTTGATGTGAAAGAAAAAACTTTAATCAAAATTTTAAATCAGTTTCCAGATACCATTCAACAAGCTGCAGAGCAGTACAGTCCAGCGCTTATAGCCAACTACGTCTACGAATTGGTGAAAGAATTCAATTCCTTTTACCAGAACATTTCCATTTTGGGGGCAGACATACCACAACAAATAAAATTTAGAGTAGAATTGGCAAGACTTGTTGGAGAAGTGATTAAAAAAAGCTTTAAAGTGCTAGGCATTGATGTACCTCAGCGTATGTAGGAAAAAGTAAGGCTTACGAAGTATTGTAATACAAATTCAAATGCGCGATAACTTTTGACCTTCTATAAATCTTTGGAGTACCTTTATACTTACTTTAGATTCACTTATAAGTAAATCGCTTAAATGATTTTCAAAATTATTTATTTCAAAAAACATAGCTAGCAACAGTTAGTTGCTAGCTATGTTTTAAACTCAAATCCTTACTACAAAGGTATATTTCCATGTTTTCGCTTAGGACGTTGGACATCTTTATTCTCCAACATAGCAAAAGCTTTCAGTAGCTTTCTTCGGGTTTCTCTTGGCATAATAACCTCATCAATAAAACCTCGCTGTGCGGCTTTAAAAGGATTGGCGAAGGCTTCAGCATATTCTGCTTCTTTTTCAGATAATTTTAATGCAGAATCTTCTGCTTCTTGAATTTCTTTTTTAAAAATAATTTCTGAAGCCCCTTTAGCTCCCATAACGGCAATTTCAGCAGTGGGCCAAGCAAAATTAAGATCTGCTCCAATGTGTTTAGAATTCATCACATCGTAAGCTCCGCCGTAAGCTTTTCTAGTAATTACCGTTACTCTTGGGACGGTTGCTTCACTTAAAGCATAAAGTAGTTTAGCACCATGCAAAATGATACCGTTCCATTCTTGGTCTGTCCCTGGCAAAAACCCTGGAACATCTACCAAGACAAGTAAAGGAATATTAAACGCATCACAAAATCTGACAAATCTAGCTGCTTTTTTGGAAGCGTCAACATCGAGAACTCCTGCCAAACTCTTAGGTTGATTAGCTACAACCCCAACGCTTCTACCTCCTATTCTAGAAAAGCCTACAATAATATTTTCAGCGTAATTTTTATGCACTTCAAAAAAAGAATCCTCATCTATAATCCCCTTAATTACCTCATGCATATCATAAGGTTTGTTAGGACTATCTGGAACTAAAGTATCTAATTGATCTCTAAATTCATCTTCTAGCTCATAGGCAAGTTGTTTTGGGGTTTCTTTGTTATTTTGAGGAATATAACTAAGTAAAGTTTTAATGTGTTCCAAACACTCCACATCGTTTATAGATGTAAAATGAGTAACCCCAGATTTAGTGGAATGTGTACTTGCCCCACCAAGCTCTTCTGAGGTAACTTCTTCGTTGGTTACGGTTTTAACTACATTAGGTCCAGTAACAAACATATAACTCGTGTTTTCAACCATAAAGGTAAAGTCGGTCATCGCCGGGGAGTAAACTGCACCGCCAGCACAAGGTCCCATGATAGCAGAAATTTGAGGAACTACACCAGAAGCTTGAACATTTCTATAAAAAATATCTGCATAACCACCAAGTGACCTTACTCCTTCTTGTATTCTAGCTCCACCAGAGTCATTTAATCCAATGATAGGCGCTCCTACCTTGAGCGCATGCTCCATAAGTTTACAGATTTTTTCGGCTTGGGTTTCAGACAACGCACCTCCAAAAACAGTAAAGTCTTGAGCGTAGACATAAACTAACTTTTCATTTACAGTTCCGTAGCCTGTTATGACTCCATCACCATAGTAAATGTGATCTTGCATTCCAAAATCTGTAGTTCTATGAGTGACAAGTGCTCCCATTTCTTCAAAAGAGCCTTCATCCAAGAGATACTCAACACGTTCTCTTGCTGTTAATTTGTTTTTTTCGTGTTGTTTATCAATTCTGGATTG
>PXBV01000046.1 GCA_003565575.1 Psychroflexus sp.
GATCGTTATTTTTGATTTGGTCTTCGTAAAAAGGCACGATATTTTTATAACCAATTCCTAACCTAGAGGTATAAAATTCGAATTTCGGCTCTTCTTCAGAAGCGATTCTGATTCCGATTTTGAAATCTTTGTTGGTATCTTTGGTGAGAAGAGCTATTTCCTCGTAATTATCGATAATTGGAATGCAATTATGGTGACCAGAATTGATAAGGTTGGAAATATTGGAGATGTATTGGTCTCTTTTGAATCCGTTACAAATCACATAAGTGTCTTTAGTAATTTTACCCTTTTCCTTCAAGCTGTTAACGATGTCAATATCAAAAGCTGAAGAAGTTTCAATGTGTATATCGTTTTTTAAAGCTTCATCCAAAACATGCTTAAAGTGTGAACTTTTTGTACAATAGCAATAATTATAAGTTCCCTTATATTCATGCTTTTCTATAGCATCTTGAAACCACTTTTTAGAGCGAATTATGTTTTCAGAAATTTTTGGTAGATACGTAAATTTTAAGGGAGCTCCATATTTCTCAACGAGTCCCATCAAGTCTATATCATGAAATTTGAGTTCGTCACCATTTAGTGTAAATTCATCTTGAGGAAAATCATAGGTTTGACTTATGAGGTCAATGTACTTTGTGTTCATTTAGAAACAATTATAAGCTTTAAAGTTAAGTAAAAAAAATGTCTTAAAAATAGATATCAACCTTTATGGAAATTATAATTTGAATAGTAAGATTAAAATTTGGTATTCTTTAGAAACGTCATGTAAGGAGTTGGTAATAAAATTAATTTTATTACAAATGAAATTCATTTTAACAAAACAAAAAAAACTTCAAGTGTTAAATTATAAAGGCTTTCTCATATCATCATGCGTTTCTGTATTTTTAGTTCTATTCGGTTAAAAAAACGTAAAAGTAAAATAAATTTGAAACGTCGAGTTTCTCGATTTTTCACCAAGGAGATTTTCCATAGTACCTTCAGCAATATTTCTTAAACCATAATAATACCTAAGACCTATGGAGTAATTTTCATAATTAGCATTCAAGCCTACAGCCAAGCCATAGTCTAGTCTTATCAAATCATCTGTGTTCACATCTAGGGTATTTGCGTTTGACAAATTAGAATTAACCAAGTAGCTCAAATAACCTCCAATCTCTACAAAGCTGATATTCTTTTTCCCAATAGATAATAAAAGAGGTAAGTCTAAATAATTTAAATTCAGGTTATAATCTACGTCATCCAGTCGCATCTTCGAGCCTTTTCTGGAAAAACCTAGTTCAGGTTGAAAAAAAATTAATTCTTCTGTAATGTGCATTTTATAAAAGCCAGAAATAGCTATATCTCTTCGAACATTGGTTTCATCTGGTATAATTGAAAATATATTTGCAGAATTTAAACCAACTCTCAAACCAAAAGTATTGTAATCTTGAGCATTCAGATTTTTGGGAAAAGAAAAAAGAAAAACCACTAATCCAACTACTGTATAATATGTTTTAAAATTCATAAGCTATTTTTAAGTATCCTACTGTTTTGGCTTATCATTAGCCCAATTTCCTTCATAACTTACATTGCCATCCCTATCATAAAGAACGCCATAGCCATCTCTTAATCCTTTTTTAAACTCACCAATGTATTTCTCACCAGAAACGTAATAAAAAGTTCCTTCTCCGCTTCGTTCACCCATCTTAAACTCGCCCTTATACTTTGCTCCGTCATCCCAAACAAATTCTCCTTCCCCATTCCTTTTGTTATTAATCCATTCTCCTCTATAGATAGAACCTGTATTCCATATACCTATACCTGGACCATTTGCAAGCCCATCTCGAGTCTCTCCAATATAATGTATCAAATTACCATTATCATTTCTAAAGCTAATAACCTTCACGTCTTCTTTACGTTTCAGTTGTAAATCTTGTTGATTAATAATTTTTGATAAGCTGTCCGCTTTTCTTTTGAATTGCTGATTTTTTCTGGAAGCCAAAAGTTGTAATGAATCTGACTGGATACTTAAACTACTTATCTTTTCTTCTGCTTCTCTTAGTTGTGTTCTAAGATTTAATTTGGTGAGTTCATCATCTTTTGAAGAACCTTGTAAATCTTTAAGTCTTTCAATCCGTGAGTTGACCCAATCAGAGAATAAATCAGGGTTTTGAGACTTAAATTCGCTGTATTTGTTTAAGGCGGACTTAACGTCATTGTTTTGTATCCAATCCTTATCAATTTCTAGCAGTTGAGTAGCTCCAGCTAGCTGATTTTCAACTTCAATCAAATCGCTTATAGGAACGGTGTCTTCATTTTTATATTTTTCAAGTGTAATAAATTGATTAGCTCCAAAAATTAAAGCACCAATCAATAAAATAGTCATCAAGAATAAAAATGATTTGTATCTTCTAGTTGCTTTTTTGTTCATAAATCTAGTTTAGTCGTAAAATCTTGTATCTGGTAACTTTTTATCAAATTTTCTTAAATCTAAATTCCAATAGACATTGAATCTAAATATCCAACGTTCTGTATAAAGTCCTCCATCATTCAAAGTTTGACCAGTGGTATACATCATACTCATGGTGTACTTTATATTGGGAGTTGCAAGATATCCAAGAACAGGCTGTATACGCAAATCTTCCATAGGACTGTCTATCACGGGATTACCAGACTGCATAATCAATTCTACATCAGGGTTAAAGAAAAAAGTACCAGGACGCATGTCTGGCGTATTTAACGGAATATTTGCCATGACCTTATA
>PXBV01000334.1 GCA_003565575.1 Psychroflexus sp.
CGATGCCGCAGTAATATGTATGTTGTTGATTATAAACGTTCATGGCTTTTCCTCCGATTAGTTTTTTGGTAGTGGAAACCCGAATGTACGAATTCGGGGGAGGCCATGAATAGTATCAAGCGTTTCGTGCTGACGGCTGCGCGCTGGTTGCTTAAATTTTGGCTTGGTCGCCCCGCAGCACAAACGCCAAGCCGTTATAAAGCGGAACAAGTCACTGGGTGTTAATGAGGGTAGAGATTTAGAAGCGATGGTTATTTAGTGTATTTTATAGTCATGAATTATTACCGTCAAATAAACCTGCAAAGTTTGATACAATGACCAATGAAGTAAACGAACCACAAATTGAACTATTCGAAACCCAAAGGAAAAATAATGACTTAACATCAACCTTTGCTGACAATATGAAACTACCTATTCATAGGTGGTACAGATATACAGCAGGTTTCTCAGGCCCTTGGGTTAGAGAATTGATTGAGAGTAAAAATGGGCAAAACGTTCTTGACCCTTTTGCTGGCTCTGGAACAGTCATGCTTGAAAGTGAATTCGCAGGTGTTAAATCAATTGGGGTTGAAGCTCACCCATATGTTTACAGAATTGCTAAGGCAAAACTTTTTTGGCAAATCGATCCAAAAGACTTTAAAAAATCTGCTAAAGAACTACTCGTAAGTGCTAAATCAAAACGTATTAAAAAAAAGGATTATCCAAAGCTTATTGAAAAGTGTTATCCGATTGAGATACTAGAAAAGCTTGAAGCGTTAAAAGAAGCTTGGTTTGAATCAAATGACAATAAACTTTTTAAAGAATTGAACTGGTTTGTAATCACTTCTATTCTCAGAACTACTTCACCAGTTGGTACAGCTCAATGGCAGTATATTCAACCATCAAAAACTAAAGGTAAAGTCATAGATGTATTTCTTGCCTTTGAAGCCAAGATGTATGAAATGGCTAAAGACATGCAGAATGTGCAAAGACGATATCCCAATCCGACAAGGAGTGAAATCTTGATGGAAGATGCTAGAAATATGCCATCTATACCTGATAATTGGGCTGATTTAGTTATTACTTCTCCACCTTATGCCAACAACTATGACTATGCAGATGCCACAAGACTAGAAATGACATTTTGGGGGGACATTGAGGGATGGGGAGATTTACAAGAAAAAGTTAGAAAATTTCTTGTGACTGCTTGCACACAACATGTTACCAATTTAAAAGATAAAGCAGCTGAGATACTAAAATCCCCATTATTGACTCCAATTAGAGAAGAAATAACAATAGTTTTCAATGAATTGGCTGAAACAAGATTAACTAAAGGTGGGAAGAAAAATTATCACTTAATGATAATCGCATATTTCAAAGACCTTGCCGAAGTGTTTCACGAACTAAGAAGAGTAACAAAAGTAGGATGCAATGTATGCTTTGTTGTTGGAGATAGTGCCCCATACGGAGTTTATGTCCCGGTTGATAAGTGGTTAGGAGAACTCGCAGTTTATGCAGGTTTTGAATCATACGAATTTGAAAAACTTCGTGATCGTAATACAAAATGGAAAAACAGAAAACATAGAGTCCCTTTGCATGAAGGAAGGCTTTGGATAAAAGGATAATGGCAAAATCACCATCACATAAATGGGGGCAAATTATAGGAGACTTTCTCGAAGAAGTCTTTTCTACTGAACTATCAAAGTTTGCCCGAAAACATAAGTTATACTTAGATACTCAGGGCGACCGTCCAGCAAGGTCAGGGAAAAAAGTGAGTTGGATTGACTCATTTGAAAATTCTCATGATTTGGATTTCGTTCTTGAAAGAAATGGAACAAAAAATAAAATTGGAGAACCTGTCGCGTTCATTGAGAGTGCTTGGAGACGCTATACCAAGCATTCGAGAAATAAAGCACAAGAAATACAAGGTGCTATATTGCCATTAGTAGCAACGCATAAGAATTTCGCTCCTTTCATGGGTGTTATGCTTGCAGGAGAGTTTACAGGGGGTGCATTGAATCAATTAAGGTCATTAGGCTTCCATGTTTTATACTTCCCTTATGACCTTATTCTCCAGGCTTTCAAAAAGTATGGGATTGACGCAAGCACAGAAGAAAATACTACAGAGAAAGATTTTCAAGATAAAATTGAGAAGTGGGAGAAGTTCGACAAAAAGAAAAATTTGACGAATTATTTACTTAGACTGAATAAAAATGAAGTTCAATCCTTCTTCAAAAGTCTTGAAAAAGCCGTTTCAAGATTTATTGAGACAATCAGTGTTTTACCTTTACATGGAGCTTCTAATACCCTTTCAACAGTTGAAGAAGCAATAGGCTTTATTGAACGTTACCAAAATGAAAATGGAAGCCTTCCCGTATTGAAATATGAAATCATAGTTCGTTACAACAATAAGGACAAGGTTGAAGGAATTTTTAATTCAAAGGAATCTGCAATTGAGTTTCTTGAGTCTTATGCTTCACCAAAACCAAAGGACAAGAAATAAAAACCTAAAGTTAGATAGCAAATAAAGAGGAAGAGATAAATTCATTTTATTGAAATAATTAATGTAGTGGTGGAGAAACAACTGACTTAATTCCCCAATTCTCTAAACCTTGACCGTACAACCAAACCTGAACTCAAGCCCCGCTTTATAACAAGGCGTTACTCTTAGCTAAGAATCAAGAATTATTTAAAAACCGCATCTGACAGACATACCTTGCCTTAAATGGCGGTATTCCATTTTTTTAAAAGTGAGTAAAAG
>PXBV01000066.1 GCA_003565575.1 Psychroflexus sp.
GGAGAGTGCCCTCTCATTGGGGTAGCGAGAGTAAGCTTTAACCAGAGCCCAAGCTATGAAAGTCTAGATTTGGAAACCTGCAGAAAAATAGAAGATTCCGCAATTTTTGATCTTTCAGAAATTAAAAGCCAGTTGAGTGAGCAAGTGAATGTCAATAGAAATGAAATAGAAGTAGATTATTATAGAAACGAATCCGATTTAGAACAAAATATAAACAGATTGATTAATATCAGCAGTTTTGAAACCAATGATGAAATCACATCCTTATCCGTAAAGATTACGACATATAAGTCTTGTGAAGACAACATTGAAGTCAAATTAATAGCCAATAATTTGCCTGCTATCCATACAGAAAGAGAAGACCTCATATACTGTCTAGAAGATTTCCCAAGTACGCTCACCATAAGTCCCACACAGGATACCTCAGAAGAGTCTGAATTTGACTTCTTGTGGAGTACTGGAGAAACATCCCCACAAATTGAAATCAATGCAGCTGGAAATTATAGTGTAAATGTATCAACCAAAAACACGTCATGCCAGTTAACCAAAACATTTGCAATAAGAGAATCTAACTTAGCTGATTTTAATCACACTATAGAACGCAACAACAACCTAAGCACAGTAGAATTATTAGTATCAACTTCTAGTATTGGAGATTATGAATTTTCTATAAATGAACCTAAGAATTTTCAAGACTCCAATAGCTTTAGCAATTTAAGACCTGGCATATACACATTTTATGCAAGAGATAAGTATGGATGTGGGATCTCTGAGAAAACAATAGCCGTCCTTGGAGTCATGGAGTTTTTTACGCCCAATGGAGATGGGATTAATGATGTATGGCAAATCAGTGGTCAATTACAGAACAGTGATGAAGACATTTTATTACAAGTTTACGATCGTTATGGTAAGCTATTAAGTTCTTTCTCAAATAGAGATATGGGTTGGGATGGCACTTATAATGGAAAAAATATGCCTACAGATGATTATTGGTATAGAATTCGCTTATCAGACGGTACAATGGAAACAGGAAGTTTCACATTAAAAAGATAAAAAAGCTTACAAATACTCTTCTTATGAAATTACTTATTAGCATATCTATTTTGTGTTTTACCTCATTATATGCGCAATCTCAACAAAAAAACTTCATAGATCAGCCCTATATCGAAGTAAAAGGAAGCGCGGACACCTTGGTGACTCCAGATCTCTTATATATGGACATAACTATTTCTGAAGAAGACTCCAAAGGAAGATCAAGTGTAGAAGAATTGGAAAAACAGATGCTTTCTGAACTTGAAAAACTTTCTATAGATTTAGAAAAACAATTATTTGTAGCAGATGCTAGCAGTAATTTTAAATCTTATTTTTTATCTGGACAAAAAGTTTTAAAAACAAAGCATTATAATCTTTTAGTTTATAAAGCATCTACTCTTGGAGAGGTTTTAAAACGTTTACAAAGCATTGGAATAGCAAACATAAACCTAGGAAAAACCGAATACTCAAAAATAGACGACCTGCAAACACATGTCAAAGCAAAAGCTGTACAAGGTGCTAAACTTAGCGCAGAAGCAATGACAAAAGCTTTGGACCAAAAATTGGGTAAAGCCATCTATATTTCTGAATCTAACTCCTACGTTTATCCATTACAAGCCAAGTTTTCTAGCCTTCAGGTTAGAGGAATGTCCTCCACGGAAGAGGTTACTCCAGAACTCTCCTTCAATCAAATTGAAATTAAAAGTGAAGTTTTAGTAAGGTTTATTCTGGATTGAACTCCTCCACATGAGGTCCAAAGCAGTTTTTAAAAACCAAAATTAAAATTGATAAGCTATTATTTGGATTAGTATTGAATAGAATAAAACTCATTTTTGAAAACTAAATCTTGCAATAACTCAAAAATTTTGTGGTTTTAGTTAGATTTGACCTCCAGATTATGGTCAGCCAATATGATGTCATTTACTACGATTAAGAAGAGTGCCTTGGTGCTTTTACTATTTTTTGTTTTTTCATCAGCAAACGCTCAATACGTAAGGTCTAGCCATGTTAGCTTTTCACCTCAAGAGCTGATAGAAGACGTTTTATTTTCGAGTAACTGTGTAGAAGATATTCAAATAGTAGAAGAGGTTTCTGGAAGTTTTAATGACGGTATGTTAAGTTACGGTTTTTTTGAAAGTGTCAACTCGAGTTTTCCTTTTGAAAGTGGCCTTGTTTTAAGTACAGGGAGACTTAACAATGTGGATGGCCCAAACAATAGACTTAGTGATGATGATGCGCCTGGCTGGGTTGGAGATGATGATCTAGAAGAGGTCCTTGGAATAAGCAACACTATTAACGCCACAGTATTACGTTTTACGTTCACACCCAATGCACAAAATATTAGCTTTCGATACATCTTTGCTTCTGAAGAATACCGAGCAAACAACCGCACAACTTGTGATTTTTCTGACGCCTTCGCCTTCCTTATCCGTCCCTTAGGTAGTGCTAATTACCAAAATATTGCGGTAGTTCCTGGAACTGAAACACCAGTTGCAGTGACCACCGTTAGGCCTCAAATTGCACAGTTTTGTGACGCTATCAATGAAGATTTTTTTGGACAATTTAATGCCGTAGAATCCCCCATTAATTTTAATGGACAAACTGATATTTTAACAGCAGAGGCAAATGTTATACCCAACCAAACTTATGAAGTAAAACTGGTCATTGCAGACGAAGGTAACGCAAGATTTGATTCAGCGGTATTTTTGGAAGCCAATAGCTTTAATGTCGGTTTTAACTTAGGTAGAGATAGAACGGGATTAAATTCGCTTTGCGAAAGTGACGAATTATTGCTAGAAATTCCTCAAAACCTACAATCCAACCCAATTACATGGCTGTTTAATGGAAATCCAATTCTTAATGAAAACGGGCTCTCTTATTTGGTTTCTGAAGCTAATCTTGGAGCTGGACTCTACGCTGCAGAAGTCGACTTAGGCAATGGATGTCTTGCCACGGATACAATAGAAGTCAACTTTGAAGCCCCAACATCAGTAGATGACTTAGTCCTAAGTCAATGTACTTCCAATGAACAAGATGTTCGGTTTAATCTAAACGGCATCGTGAGGCAATTAACTGCACAAAATTTAAATTTAGTTCCCGTGGATTATTTTGAAAACCTGGCAGATGCAACCAATTCTATCAACCCTATTAGTTCACCAGAAAATTATGAATATACAGCTGGACAAAATGTTTTTGTAAGCTTATCCAATTCTTTTGGTTGCATTTCAATAGCAGAAATTGAATTGAAACTAGAAACTGCTTTATTTCCTGAATTATCCTTTGCAACCTGTGTTTCTTCAGCGGATAATTCAATCGGTTTTGATGTATTTGCTACACTAAATAGAATTGTAGCCGAGAGTAATTTAGAACAAGACCAAACAATTAGTTTATTCAGAAATCAAATTGATGCTGCCAATGCAGTCAATTCGATTTCAGGAACCACTTTAAATTTTGAAATTGAAGAATTGCCCTTGACTTACTTCGCAAGAGTAAATGGCTTTACAGGCTGCTCAGGACTTATCCCCGTTAGATTTGAAGTAAGCAACCAGGTTGAAGTTGAAGAGTCCGAAGTCAACCTTTTATTCTGTAGAGAAGATGAAACACTTAGACTAGATTCTGGCTTTGATGCAATTCAGTATGAGTTGACCTGGTCTACTGGTGAAAACACCTCTAGCATTGATGTATCCGAGCCCGGAAGGTATGAGGTTATTATTGATCTTTTGGATGCTCCATCACCCAACTGCTCTACGACAAAAATCTTTAATGTAGAAGTATCATCTACTCCAACACTTGATTATATACTAAGAGGTGTGCCTGGCAATTATACCGTTGAAATTTTTGCGTCAGGAGAAGGAATTTATGAGTTTAGTTTAAATGGAGGTCCGTTTCAGCAAGCGAATGTATTTTCAAACTTAGATAGCTTCAACACCATTAGAGTAAGAGATCAATTAGGTTGTGGAGAAAATCAAATTTCATTTTCTACTTTGATATTTCCAGAATTTTTTACACCCAACGGAGATGGCATTCATGATACTTGGTTTCCACAAGGTTTAGATGGATCAGGATTTCAGTTGCTCAATATTCAGATTTTTGACAGATATGGAAAAATAATTTCCATCTTGACCTCAAGCTCCAGAGGTTGGGATGGAACCTACAAAGGAAAACTAATGCCACAAGACGATTACTGGTATAAAGCGAATTTTGAAGATCAGCCTAGTTTAAAAGGGAATTTTAGTCTCATTCGATAACAAAACCGCTTCATCGCCTTTTATTAAATTGGTATATTGCCATTGTATCCTAAGGTTATAAAAAACATAAATCATCAATTAAGAACAATAAAACCTAAGGTTTTAAATATTTTTGTTTGAACTTAATTTCTTAATGAAGATGAAAAACGTATTTGGTGAGGAGCTTCAATCCTGTTGTACAGATCCCATGACAGGTTTTTATAGAGATGGCTATTGTAAGACCGATCAATTTGATCAAGGCAGACACACGGTTTGCGCTATCGTGACCGAAGGATTCCTTAGTTTTTCTAAGAGCAGAGGAAATGATCTTAGTACTCCAATTCCAGCCTATCAATTTCCTGGACTTAAGCCCGGAGACCAATGGTGTTTATGCGCTTTACGTTGGAAAGAGGCTTTTGATGCGGGTTTTGCACCCCAAGTGATTTTAGAAGCTACCAACGAGAAAACTTTAGACTATGTAGAACTTCAAGATTTAATCAAACATGCCTACAAAAAGTAAATTCAACTTTGAATACACTTACTTGAATCTACCTGAAGAATTCTATGAACGTGTTTCGCCTGAGCGTTTTTCTGCACCAGAATTTGCGCTCTTCAATACCAAGCTAGCGCAGGAACTTCAGTTGCCAGAAAACACAAAACATTACGCTGATTTAATCTTTGGTCAACCGCAAAAAAAACATTCATTTTTTGCCCAAGCCTACGCAGGATATCAGTTTGGGCATTTCAACCAACTTGGTGACGGCCGTGCTATCATGCTTGGAGAACACCAAACGATAGATGGTAATCGCTTCGATTTACAACTAAAAGGTAGCGGTAAAACAAAATTTTCTCGTAGAGGAGACGGTAAAGCTACGTTAAAATCTATGTTACGAGAATATGTAATGAGTGAAGCTATGTACGCTCTAGACGTTCCTACCTCAAGGTCGTTAGCTTTGATAAAAACGGGAGAACCTGTATACAGACAAAGCCTGCATGAAGGAGCAGCAATCATAAGGATTATGCAGTGTCATGTGCGCATTGGAACGTTTGAATATGCTACACATTTAGTCTCTAAAGATGCTACTCATGCTTTATTGGATTATACAATTAATCGACTTTATCCCGAGTTAGCTCAAGCAAAAAACAAGCCTATTGCGTTTTTTGAAACCGTGATGCAAAATCAAATTGAGCTCGTGGCAAAATGGATGAAGTTAGGCTTTATACATGGTGTCATGAATACAGACAATGTAGCCATTTCTGCTGAAACTTTTGATTATGGCCCTTGCGCTTTTATGAATACTTATGACCCAAAAACCGTCTTTAGCTCAATAGACCATAATGGGCGTTATGCCTATGGAAATCAACCACAAATTCTGAAGTGGAATTTGGTTAGATTGGCAGAGAGTTTGATTCCATTAATCGATGAAGATAAAGACACATCTATAGAAATTGCAATGGCTTCCATACAAAAATTTGATGCGTTATGGAATAAAACCTACTATGGTAGCATGCTCCTTAAGTTAGGTATTGCTAAAAATGAACGCCAGTATTTTCCCTTGGTAGATGAATTTTTGAAATTATTACAGACACAGCAATTGGATTTTACTAACTCATTTGCTGCTTTGGTGGATGAAAAAATAGATTTGAATAAAAACTTCACCGAAAATGAAAACTTTATCACTTGGCAGAACAAGTGGAAAAACACAATTGAAGAAACATCATCTTTTGAGTATGCAAAACAACTGATGAAGGCAAATAATCCACAAGTAATTCCAAGAAACCATCTAGTGGAAGAAAGCTTGAATTTGGCTGTAGAAGGTGATTTTAGTCTGTTTGATGAACTTCTAGAACAAATGAAAAGCACTTATTCGTATACCGAGGATAAGCCAGAGAAATTTACAGCTCCTCCAAAACCAAAGTTCGACAAAAGCTACCAAACCTTCTGTGGAACATAACTGATTGTTTCAGGATAAGAATTCAAGTTTATATATATGCCAAATTAATGTAAAAGGACAGTTGTAAAAGTTTGTATTAGCTTTTAAGCAAAGTATATTAACATTAAATAAGATTTTTAAATGCAATTCAAATTAAAGTCTGAATTTAAGCCTACTGGAGACCAGCCTCAAGCAATTGATAAACTGGTGAAGGGAATTAATGGGAACGAGCGTTATCAAACCTTACTTGGGGTTACAGGTTCTGGGAAAACCTTTACCATGGCTAATGTGGTAGAAAGTGTTCAAAAGCCAACATTGGTTTTGGCACATAACAAGACCCTAGCCGCTCAACTGTATTCAGAATTCAAAGCTTTTTTCCCTGAAAACGCTGTTGAATATTTTGTGTCTTATTACGATTATTACCAACCTGAAGCTTTTATTCCTTCAAGTGGCACCTACATTGAAAAGGACTTATCCATCAATGATGAAATTGAAAAATTAAGACTGAGTACAACGTCATCGCTTCTATCAGGAAGAAGTGATGTCTTGGTAGTAGCGTCCGTGAGTTGTTTGTATGGTATTGGAAACCCTGTTGAATTTCAAAAAAACGTAATACAAGTAGAAGTAGACCAACAGATTTCTAGAACACGTTTACTTCAACGCTTAGTACAAAGTTTGTATTCTAGAACAGAGGTTCAATTCAACCGTGGGAATTTCAGAATAAAAGGAGACACCCTAGATGTTTTTCCTGGCTATGCTGATCATGCCTACCGCATTCATTTTTTTGGAGATGAGATTGAAGAAATTGAAGCTTTTAGTGTTGAAACTAATGAGATTATAGCTAACTATGATAAATTAAACATCTACCCGGCCAATATTTTTGTGACTTCTCCAGAAGTTTTAAATTCTGCTATCGACCAAATTGCCATTGATTTAGGAAAGCAAATTGAGTATTTCAAGGATATAGGCAAACCGCTTGAAGCCAAACGAATTGAGGAACGTACCAACTTTGACTTAGAGATGATCAAGGAATTAGGTTATTGTTCTGGAATTGAAAATTACTCGAGGTATCTAGATGGTCGGCAGCCAGGTACTAGACCTTTCTGTTTGTTGGATTATTTTCCAGATGATTATTTGATGATTGTGGATGAGAGCCACGTCACCATTCCACAAGTGGGTGCGATGTATGGTGGAGACCGTTCCAGAAAAGAAAACCTTGTTGATTACGGTTTCAGACTGCCAGCTGCCATGGATAACAGGCCTTTGCGATTGGAGGAATATGAAGCTTTGCAAAATCAGGTAGTTTATGTGAGCGCCACACCTGCAGATTATGAACTTCAGAAATGTGACGGCGTTTATGTGGAACAAGTTATTAGGCCTACTGGCTTATTAGATCCTATTATTGAGGTTCGACCAAGTCAGAATCAAATCGATGATTTAATTGAAGAAATCAACATACGTGTAGAAAAGGATCAACGTATTCTAGTAACTACTCTAACCAAACGAATGGCTGAAGAACTCACTAAATATTTGACTCGGGTCAAAATCAGAACCCGCTATATACACAGTGATATTGACACTTTAGAGCGCGTAGAAATCATGGCAGATCTACGAAAAGGCGTGTTTGATGTCTTGGTGGGAGTCAATTTATTGAGAGAAGGCTTAGACTTGCCAGAAGTGTCTCTAGTGGCGATATTGGATGCTGACAAAGAAGGCTTCCTCAGAAGTAACCGAACCTTAACTCAAACCATTGGTCGTGCTGCGCGCCATCTCGAAGGCAGAGCTATTTTGTATGCAGATAAAATCACGGATAGTATGCAAAAAACCATCGATCAGACCGAATACAGAAGATCCAAACAAATAGAATACAACACTCAACATAATATTACTCCGCAGGCACTTAAAAAAGCTCACAATTCAGCTTTAAGCGGCAAAAAAGAAAAGCCATACGAAGTTGTAGAAACGCCAACGCTTCAAGCTGCAGAAGAAGCTGCAGAAAATTACAACTCAACTGACTTGAAAAAGAGAATTACGGTTGTGAGAAAGTCTATGGAAAAATCGGCAAAAGATCTGGATTTTATGGAAGCTGCACGTTTCCGTGATGAATTGAAAATGCTTCAGGAGAAACTTGCCAGCGAAAAGGCTTAGACTATTTAAATTGTGTTTTACTCATGAAATCCCACACACAGATACCAGCGGTCACTGATATATTCAAGGAATGTTTAGTGCCGAGCTGAGGAATTTCAAGAACTTCATCTGAAGCATCGACAACAGCTTGTTGTACACCCTTAACCTCATTTCCAAAAACGAAAGCATAAGTTCTATTGCTTTCAGGCTTAAATGTATTAAGATGGATTGAGTTTTCAGCTTGTTCTATAGATAAGACATCAACACCCTGTAATTTCAAACTTTGAATCAACTCAAGGGTGTCTTCTTGATAAAACCAATCTACTGTTTCTGTAGCGCCTAAAGCTGTTTTCTGGATGTCTTTATGAGGCGGAGTTGCCGTTATGCCACACAGATAAATTTTTTGAATCAAAAAAGCATCAGCAGTCCTAAAGACCGAACCAATATTGTTCAAACTTCTAATATTGTCCAAGATTAATATCAAAGGAGTCTTGCTTGAAGCTTTAAACTCTGCTTCAGTTTTACGATTTAACTCACTATTTTTAAGTTTTCTGGGCATAATTTGATTTAAAACAAAAAACCCTTTGAAAGATCAAAGGGTTTGTACTCGGAGCGGGACTTGAACCCGCACGACCGCAATGGTCATTGGATTTTAAGTCCAACGTGTCTACCAATTCCACCATCCGAGCGAAAATGAGCGAAAGACGGGATTTGAACCCGCGACCCTCACCTTGGCAAGGTGATGCTCTACCCCTGAGCTACTTTCGCATTAATTATTGCGAGTGCAAATTTAAGATTAAAATTGATTTGTCAAAATCTTTTCGATAAAATTAATTAAATTACTTTGTAGTTTTTGGAGATATTAATCGTTTGATTTCATTCAATTTCATTAAAGCTTCCACAGGGGTTAAGGTATCAATATCTAGACTCAAAATTTCTTCTTTAATTTGTTCAAGCAAAGGGTCATCCATATTATAAAAACTCAACTGAGGTTCTGATTGTACGGCTTGCTTTATGGAATTAACATCATCTTCAGATTCCCGCATAGACTCTAGCTTTTTGAGAATGCTATTTGCTTTTTGAATCACATATTGGGGCATTCCCGCCATTTTGGCAACATGAATACCAAAACTATGTTCACTTCCGCCTGGTACAAGTTTTCTCAAAAACAAAACTTTATCCTTGAGTTCTTTTACAGAAACATTAAAATTTTTAATTCGTTCAAATTGTTTTGACATCTCGTTAAGCTCATGATAATGCGTTGCAAATAAAGTCTTGGCTTTACTAGGATGTTCGTGTAAAAATTCAGCAATAGCCCAAGCAATAGATATACCATCATAAGTACTAGTTCCTCTGCCAATTTCATCAAGTAAAATGAGACTTCTACTAGAAAGATTATTCAAAATACTGGCAGACTCATTCATTTCTACCATAAATGTTGACTCACCCATGGAGATATTATCGCTCGCACCCACTCTAGTAAATATTTTATCTACTAAGCCAATTTCAGCTGAAGTAGCCGGAACAAAACTTCCTATTTGTGCTAGTAAAACAATAAGAGCCGTTTGACGTAATAAAGCCGATTTACCACTCATATTTGGACCAGTAATCATAATGATTTGGTCAGATTCTTGATCTAAATTAATATCATTACTGATGTATTCCTCCTCAGCTTTAAGTTGCATTTCAATAACAGGATGTCGTCCTTCTTTAATGCTTAAATTAAAACTTTCATTTATGCTAGGCCTAGCATAATTATGCTCAAGTGCAAGCTGCGCAAAACCAGATAAACAATCCAATTGAGCAACCTGAAATGCGTTTTGCTGAATGACTTTAATATAATCTTGAATCCAAATGACAAGGTCTTGAAACAATTTTTGTTCTAAAACTGAGACCTTTTCTTCAGCTGATAAGATCTTTTCTTCATAAACTTTCAACTCTTCTGTGATGTAACGCTCAGCATTTACTAAAGTTTGTTTTCTAGTCCAACTTTCAGGAACTTTATCTTTATGAGCATGCCTAACTTCAAGGTAGTAACCGTAAACATTGTTATTACCTATTTTTAGATTAGGAATACCAGTGTGTTTAGATTCAGCCTCTAGCATTTCATCCAAATAGTCATGACCAGAAAACGCCACCTTTCGGTACTCATCAAGTTCATCAGAATAACCAGACTTGATAGCATTCCCCTTTAATATATTTACGGGAGGCTCATCAGAAATGGAAATCTCTATTTTGTTTTTTAAAACATCACAGGGGTTTAAATGATCTGCAATAGTCACTAAAGGCTCATACTCAGATTTAATAAGAGTAGCTTTACAAGAGCTGATAATATCCAGTGAGTGTTTAAGTTGGAGAATTTCACGTGGATTAATTTTTTGTGTAGCAATTTTAGATACCAATCGCTCTAAATCATTGATTTCTTTCAAAAATGATCGGATTGCTGTTTGAAATGGAGGATGTCCTTTTAAATAAGAAACAGTGTCTAGACGCTGATTGATTTTATACTGAGTTTTAAGTGGAAAAGCAAGCCACCGCTTAAGCAACCTACTACCCATCGCAGAAACAGTTTTATCAATAACGTCAATAAGTGAAACCCCATCTGCTGATGTAGATTGATAGAGTTCTAAATTTCTAACCGTAAATTTATCCATCCAGACAAAATCTTCCCTGGGAATTCTGGATAAGTTATTTATATGTTGAAGTTGAGAGTGATTAGTTTCAGACAAATAATGTAAAATTGCACCAGAAGCAATAAGCCCTTCATTAAAATCTTGAATACCAAACCCTTTAACTGAAATTGTTTTGAAATGAGAATTAATAATATTACAAGAAAAGTCAAATTTAAACACCCAGTCTTCTAAAAAGTAATAAGGAAGTTGACTACCAAATGAATCCAAGAGCTCAGTTTTTTGCCTTTTTGAAATTAAAATTTCACTGGGAGAAAAGTTTTGAAGTAACTTATCTACATCTTCAAATGTGCCTTCAGAAACTAAAAATTCTCCAGTTGAAACATCAAGAAAGGAAATGCCAAAATTAGATTTCGACCCTAAAAAAACAGAACACAAGAAATTATTATCATTCCTGGAAAGAACATCATCATTAAAAGAAACACCGGGTGTAATCAACTCTGTAACACCTCGCTTAACAATTTTTTTGGTTTGCTTTGAATCCTCAAGTTGATCACAAATAGCAACTCTTAAGCCAGCTTTAACCAGCTTAGGTAAATAGGTATTAAGTGAATGATGAGGAAAACCAGCTAATTCAGATCGTTCACCACCATTATTTCTATTTGTAAGAACAATATTGAGAATACGAGATGCTGCAACAGCATCTTCTCCAAAAGTTTCATAAAAATCACCAACTCTAAACAATAACATAGCATCAGGATATTTATCCTTAATCGCATTATATTGTTTCATCAAAGGAGTTGTCTTAGGAGAAGTAGATTTTGCCACAGTTTTTTATGCTAAAATACTAAAATGAAAGAGGAAAACCAGCAACATAATTAAACACTGTCATACAACATAAATAAATTAAAGTTTAACACAAGTTCCAAGATGATACCTACTAGTATTTAGATGGTGATTTTTATTTCTTCGGAACTTAATACCGTTAGCTAGATGCAGACAGCTAGCTAGCTTTAAGCCTTGCAACTGCAACCACATGCGTCTTGAGTGAAGTCTACATCTGAAGCCGTAAGTATTTAAAAAAAGGGTTTTTAAAAAGTCATACCCATTTAGCTAGGTACAACTGATTTTTAAGCTATTAACTCCTAAAACTAAAAAACCCTTCATTGTCATAATGAAGGGTTTAGTAATAAAGAAGGCGGCGACCTACTCTTCCACGGTATGTAGTACCATCGGCGCTAACGGACTTAACTGCTCTGTTCGGA
>PXBV01000079.1 GCA_003565575.1 Psychroflexus sp.
ATTCATTGTCCAAGCTCTATCAAATAATAGTATATTTATACTTTTAATTTTCACTTACTTGTATGTCAGAACCTATTCTAGAACTCAGCGATGCTAGCATCTTCCAAAGAGAAACCCTCATTTTATCCAATGTAAATGTAGAGATTCAAAAAGGTGAATTTGTATACCTTATTGGTAAAACAGGGACAGGTAAAAGTAGTTTCATGAAAACCTTGTATGGCGACCTTCCGTTGCAAAGTGGTTACGGTCAGATTGTAGGATTTGATCTAAAACAACTTAAAGAAAGTAAAATCCCTTTCTTAAGACGAAAACTAGGCGTTGTTTTTCAAGATTTTAAACTTCTCAATGACAGAAACGTAAAAGAAAACCTCATCTTTGTCTTGAAAGCAACAGGATGGAAAGATAAGGTGAAAATGGAACAAAAAATTGATGAAGTCCTAGACAAAGTAGGGATGAAAACCAAGGCTTTTAAGTTTCCTTATCAACTCTCTGGTGGTGAACAGCAACGCGTGGCAATTGCTAGAGCACTACTAAATGATCCCGAACTTATCCTTGCAGATGAACCAACAGGAAACTTAGACCCGCAAACTTCTGTAGAAGTGATGAAAGTTTTACAAGACATCAATGCCCATGGAAACACCATTTTGATGGCTACTCATGATTATGCTTTACTGTTAAAATACCCTTCAAAAACCTTGAAATGTGATGGACAGCGCTTGTTTGAAGTTGTGCAAAAACAACAGCAAATAAAGTCCTGATTGAGAAACCCAAATTAATCTTCCTTTTTATAAACATGAGGGTTTTCTACAATGCCTTTTTTGAAAATCTTTCTTATTCCCATTCGGATGTTAGTGTCAAGTTTTAAAATTTGGTCTTTAATAACTTGATTTGGACGTCCTCTAAAAGAAGTAACATGAAATTCATCGTCTGCTCGAAAAGGCTTTTCTGAAAAGTAGTAGTTAGATACGCAACATCTAAAACCTTCGTATTTAACTGGTGATACCGAGTGAAGCGATTCTTGGTGGGTAGCCATGACAACCAATCGATTAAATTTAGAATGAATGGTAATAGGTTTTTTATCTAATCCATCTGGCCACAATTCTAAATTACCTCCGTAGGCTTCTTCCCAGGATGGTGTTACGTAATAAAGCAAATTTAAAACCCGCCAAAGTTTTCTATCTTTATCATGAGAATTATCTAAATGCGGATTCAAAAACTGGCGATGTCCCATGCTAGAGAGTCCTCCAGCATAAAGATTTTCATCTGGAAGAGCGGATTCAAGATTACAAATTTCGGAAATCAATTCTACCACTTCAGGCTGCTGAAAGGCATAAATACATTCCTCCAGTATTGCATCATACTTATTCATTTCAAAGCCTACATATTTATCCTCTCTGATGCTTTTTTTATGCATCATTTCTGAGCCTTCAGGAAAGCAGTTGTAAAGTTGATTCGCCAACTCCTCTGGCAGTAACTCATCCACATAAAAATAAGGAATAGAATTAATAGTGTTTTGGAACTGCAGCTTTACCTTTTCTCGATTTCGATCGAGTTGCTTATAAATGTGATGAGCTATTTGTTGACGATTTATGATAATAGAGTTGATTTTAGTTAACTTTGTAAAGTTAATTAAAATCTAAAGTTCTGTAACCTTGGAAATTTAAATTTTAAATGAATTCAGAACGACATCCTTAACTAAAGGCTTTGTCCTGCTAATCTAAAAAGTCGAAAATGCTTTCCATAGTAATACCCATATATAATTTTGACATTTCTCCATTAATTAAAGAATTACATGAGCAGATTACAGAACTAAAAAAGCCTGTTGAAATCATTACTTTTGATGACCATTCCACGTCTTTTGTAAATGAAAATCATAATACAGCTAAAAAATTCAACCTCAATTATAGATATTTAGAGCAAAACTTGGGCAGAGGACGCGCTATAAATCTTTTAGCAAATTCAGCAAAGTTTGACTATTTGCTTATCTTAGATTGTGATATTATGCCAGAGTCTAAATCATTTTTGACTAAATATCTTGAAGAGATTTCTCATGAAACGGATGTCATTTATGGCGGGCGAAAACATGAAGCTTCTGAAAAATATAAAACCAATTTACGTTGGAAATATGGTTATTATTACGAAGACAAATCTGTCAAGGACCGAGTTAAAAATCCGTATTTATCTACTTTAACGAATAATTTAATCATTAAAAGAGAGCTATTTAATCAAATAAAATTTAATGAGGTTCTCAACAATTATGGGCATGAGGACACCTTATTTGCTTACGAACTCAAAAAAAAACAAGCTCATATAAAGCATATAGACAATCCTGTTGTTCATAAAGATATTGATGAAAACGCTGTTTTTGTAACCAAAAATGAATCCTCCATAAGAAATCTAAAAACCATTTACGACCTTAATTTGATTCCATCAGAAGAGTTACAGATTCTAAAAACCTATGAAACCTTAAAAAAGTTGAAGCTTAAAAACCTTTTCACTTTTATATTTCTTCGCTTTGAAAATAAAATTAAAGATAGATTAGCTTCCAAACACAATAGTGTCTTTTTATTCAATATTTATAAGTTGGGCTATTTCTGTAAAATCAACAGGTCATGAACTACTTCTTCTCTGTAGTGATTCCTCTATTCAACAAGGAAAATTTTATACTTAAAACACTAGACAGTGTTTTGAAGCAAGAATTCCAAAATTTTGAAATAATTGTTGTGAATGACGG
>PXBV01000192.1 GCA_003565575.1 Psychroflexus sp.
GACTTTTTTCAATACCTCTTAATAAGATACCTACGTTATCTCCAGCCTCACCTCTATCAAGTATTTTACGGAACATTTCAACACCAGTAATTGTTGACTTCATATTTTCAGCCCCCATACCATTAATCTCGACAGCATCTCCAGTGTTAGCTACACCAGTTTCAATACGTCCAGTTGCAACAGTACCACGACCTGTAATAGAGAATACATCTTCAATTGGCATCAAGAAATCTTTCTCAACATCTCTTTCAGGCAATTCTATATACTCATCAACAGCGTCCATCAAATCAAGAACAGTTTTTCCCCACTTCTCATCACCTTCTAAAGCACCTAATGCAGAACCAGAAATAACTGGAGCATTGTCACCATCATACTCGTAGAAAGAAAGTAAATCTCTCACTTCCATTTCAACAAGCTCGAGAAGCTCTTCATCATCAACAAGGTCAACTTTATTCAAGAAAGTAACAATTCTTGGAATACCAACTTGACGACCTAATAAAATATGCTCTCGTGTTTGCGGCATAGGACCATCAGTTGCAGCAACTACAAGAATAGCTCCATCCATTTGAGCAGCACCAGTAACCATGTTCTTTACATAATCGGCGTGACCTGGACAGTCAACGTGAGCATAGTGACGATTAGCAGTTTGATATTCAACGTGAGAAGAATTAATGGTAATACCACGTTCTTTTTCTTCAGGAGCATTATCAATTTGATCAAAAGCAGAAGCTTCAGAATATCCAGCATCCGCCATTACTTTAGTAATTGCAGCTGTAAGTGTAGTTTTTCCGTGATCGACGTGCCCAATTGTACCAATATTAAGGTGCGGTTTGGAACGATCAAAATTTTCCTTTGCCATAGTAATAATTATTTAATCTTAGTTATATATTAGTGTTAATGTTAATAACAACATAAAAAGCCAACAAAACAGAGTTTTGAGACTTTAAATTTGAGCCAACGACGAGAATTGAACTCGTGACCTTTTCCTTACCAAGGAAACGCTCTACCCCTGAGCTACGTCGGCATTCAAGAATTTGCATTAAAAATAGAGCGGAAGACCGGGTTCGAACCGGCGACATTCAGCTTGGAAGGCTGACGCTCTACCAACTGAGCTACTTCCGCTTATTTTATCCAAAATGTCAATGCAAAGTCTGATGTAATCCGACTTGGTTGTGGGGAGAGCAGGATTCGAACCTGCGAAGGTAAAACCAACAGATTTACAGTCTGTCCTCGTTGGCCGCTTGAGTATCTCCCCAAACATTTAATCTAATAATGAAAACATTTTCAAAGAGCCGATGGAGGGACTCGAACCCACGACCTGCTGATTACAAATCAGCTGCTCTAGCCAGCTGAGCTACATCGGCTTAAAAACCATACAAAACAGCTAATTTTGTAACGGGATGCAAATATAAAACGATTATTGATATCTGAAAATATTTTATCGTTTTTTTTTAAAAATTTATTCAACTAAAAAACAACTCGGATTTATCTACTTTTGTGTCTTATTTGATCTTGGATGAGCTAATGCGTGTGCCTTGCTTAATTCCTTAAAGTTTGAATGGGTATACACTTCTGTAGAAGCTAAGCTACTATGACCTAATAGATCTTTTATAGAGGCTATATCTGCGCCTTTTTCAAGAAGATGCGAAGCAAAGCTGTGTCTTAATAAGTGAGGACTTAATTTTTGCTTGGTAGATACCTTTTTAAAATAGGAATTCACAACTCTGTAGACTAAGTTGGGATAAATAGGCTTTCCTTTTTTAGTTATAAATAGCTGGTTGGTTTTATCAGTAAGGCTGGCTTCACGTTCCTTCAGGTATTTGACTACAAGATTTAGTGTTGAGTTCAATAATGGTATGATTCGTTCTTTGTTTCGTTTTCCTAATACCTTTAATTGGTTCTGATGAAAATCTATGCTGGATAATTTCAAATCAATGAGCTCTTGCCTTCTCATACCTGTAGAGTATAGTAAATCAATTATTAAATGATCTCTAAGTCCTTCAAAAGAACTATGGTCATAATAGCTGGAAACCTGCTCCAACTCAAAATAGGTAAAGGATTGCTGTTCGCGCTTGGGCAATTTTAAGGCTTTATGATGCATCATAGGGTTTAGCTCAATAGCTTTGACCTTCAACAGGAATTTAAAGAAGGTTTTAATTGTTGAGATTTTTCTATTAATGGTTTTATTAGCGAGTCCATTTTCTACAAAAACAACAATCCATTGCCTAACCATAGGATAATTAACCTCCATAACATCAACTGTACCGTAGTTTTGATCTAGAAATTGTGAGAATTGTTTTAAATCTAAAGCATAAGAGGTAATGGTATGTTGAGCATACTTTTTCTCTAAATGAAGGTAATCTAAAAAAGCTTCAACATAATCCATAATTTCTTGTGAACTTACAGGTGTTTATACAAATATAAAATTAAATCGATGCTTTTACTAATATGGCTAAATTGTATTGGATTTTATTGTAAAGAAGGCTAACAATAGTTTTATAGCCAACCTCACACACCAAACAAAAAACTACAATAAAACTTAAGTTACTGGCTTTTAGTCTTTATGATCTATTACCATTTTGGCGATAATGAAAGGCTATTTTCGCCAAACTTAATAACCTAAAAATAAAAACCAAAATCAAGCTTAAGTTACTGGCTTATAATCTTTATGATCAATTACCATTTTGGCGATAATTTCTTTCAAAATTTCAGAAGTGCCACCACCAATTGGCCC
>PXBV01000111.1 GCA_003565575.1 Psychroflexus sp.
GGTTCATCTTTATTTTCAGCCTGATTTTTTATGTAAGTCACCGCTTCATCTGTAAAAATATGATTTGAAAATGCTCCTCGTTTACCATTCTTATTTTCTGGAATATCTTCTTTTTCGCCATTTCTAAATAGATACTCAGGAAACTGTGAATGGGCATGAGCTTGATTTAAAAATCCGTAATAATAATTAAAACCTTTCTTATCAGGCTCTCCGGTGGTTCCATTCATACCTAAGCCCCATTTTCCAATCATGGCCGAATTGTAGCCGGCAGTTTTAAGTACTTCAGGAATACTGGTGTCTTCTGGTCGAAGTTCAAGTTCTCCTCCAAAGCCAAACGGGCCAGTTTCGTAATTTCCACGCACTCTGGAATGACCATTGTCTCTTCCAGTCATTAATGAAGCTCTAGAAGGAGCGCATACGGAAGAGCCGGCATAGTGCTGTGTAAACATTATCCCTTCTTCAGCCATTTTATCAATATGTGGAGTTTTTAAGGTTTCTTGTCCATAACAGCCTAAATCTCCGTGTCCTAAATCATCTGTGAGGATGTAGATGATGTTGGGTTTTTCTTGCTTTACTGTTTGAGCGGCTTCTTCTTTCCCTCCTTGGTCTTTACAAGAAAAGCAAATTACTGATAAGGCTGCACAAAATAAGGTTATGGCTTTAATGTTCATATATATTCTTTTTTACTTACTTCTGTTATTGATGCTAATCTACATTATTTTGAAAACGATTATTAAAAATTTAGCTTAATTAGTTGCTACTTGCATACTTCCGTAGGTCATTACATTTTTGGATACTTCTTTAGGTTCATCTCCCTCTTTGGCCCAAGTGAAGTTCACAGCTGGAATCTTTCCATCTACTTTTTTTACATAAAGGCGAATAGGGTGGAAGCCTTTTTCTAAATTTAAACTAGCCGTTTTGTTTCTTCCGTCATACTTATAGTCTGCATCTAGTACAGAAATTTCGTGGAGTCTTAAAAAGGCTTTTCCATCCACCTGAAGATTGAAGGTATAGCTTCCATTTTCAGGCACATTTAAATAGCCTTCAAAGAGAACTGAGTTTTCCTCCATACTAGTTAAATCCAAAGTTTCTAAGCGAGTTGTTGTCTCGTTTTCAGGAGCAGAAATCCAAGGGGTATTGCTAGTGTAGAAGTTGCTACTCCACCCTTTTTTATCTGGATTAACTCTTTTTGAAGAAATCAATTCATCATCATAAGGCCTTGGAGCTGTGGGGTTAGCAATTCGGATTTGTGTGATTTTTTCTTTAAATCGTTTATCGAGTTCTGCTAACTGTGAATCACTATTCAAGTTATTTGATTGTTTAGGGTCTTCTGTTACATGATAAATTTCAAATGGATCATCAGGGGACTGAATATCGTATCGAATACCGAGTGTATCTCCAATTCTCAGCATCTGCATTTGTCTTCGTTCTCTATTTCTGTGTTTTTCTAAAAACTCTGCATACCCTGGGGTTTTGTTTTTTTGAAAGTATTCTACATAAATGTTGCTTTCATTAGCAGCTTCATTTCCAGTAAGCCTTGGTAGGAGAGAAACCCCATCAGAGCGTACAGGTCCTCTGTGGCCCGCTACTTCTGTAAAAGTGTTCATCCAATCATAAGCAATGCTTGGGTTTTCTACATGCGTTCCTGGATTAATCCTACCTGGCCAGTAAGCTATGGTAGGAACTCTGAGCCCACCTTCCAATACATCACGCTTTAGGCCGTCAAAATCTCCAAAGCTCTCAAAAAAATTGGGATGATAAGGATGACCTTTAATGTAAGACTCTCTAGACGGTCCATTATCAGAAGAAAAAATCACTAAAGTGTTTTCATCCAAATCAAGGTCTTTTAAAAGTTGTAAGACATCTTGAACTTGGTGATCTATTCGCTTAACTATCGTGGCATATCTCTTATAGATATCCGGCCATTCTACTTCTGGAGTATCTGGGTTATCATCATCATCATAAGTGGCGTTGGCATATAGTGGATCCATCCAGCTATCTGGCTCACCCGAAGCGGTGTTAATCATTTTGCCATCTTCACCTAACCATTGCAATCCTCCATTTAAACCATAGCCCTCTGGATAGGCTTGTGTTGGAAGTTGCAGAATGGCGTGAGGCGTATCATAAGATAGGTACATGAAAAAAGGTTCGTCTTTATCTTCACTGTTTTCATGATCAATGATATATTGTTTGGCTTTCGCCGTAAACAAATCTCCTGTATAGCTTTTATCTAAGCCAGAAGTTATGGCGGTGGTGTTTTCATAAACTTCTTTTTTTCCGCCATGCATACCTTCGTTTGGATAGTGCTCATGACCGTCTCCATGACGCATGTACCCATAATAACCATCAAAACCTCTTTCTGTAGGTACGGCTGGCCAATCACCTCCATCTTCAGACCACTTGGTGTCTCCTTGTAATCCCCATTTACCAATGGCCATTGTTTTATAACCCAATAACTGCATCACATTACCTAAGGTGTAGTTATCTTCAAGCGCTTTGTCAAATTGATTATCTCTTACGTTGGCATGTCCTTGGCTTTGTCCTAGTAAAAGAGAAGCTCGTGAAGGAGCGCAAACAGGCGCAGGGCAGTAATGTTCCATGGTTGCACCATTATTAGCCATTTCGTCCAAATGCGGTGTTAAATGAAAGGGTTTGCTTGGATCGTTCAACTCTTTTCGTCGATTTTGAAAAAAAGTACCTACATCTCCTACACCCAAATCATCGGTGTA
>PXBV01000102.1 GCA_003565575.1 Psychroflexus sp.
CTGATTCAGATTTATCAAGCTATATGATTTATTTCATCAATATCATTTTTCCTGTTTGAATGGATTCCCCTGCTTGTATTCTATACATATAAACCCCTGGTTTCAAACCACTTCCATCAAAGTTTACAGAATGCGTACCGCTTGACTTCATTTGGCTAACTAAAGTCTTGATTTTTTGGCCCCTTAAATTGTAAACCTCCAAATTAACATTTGAAGCATCTTCAAGTTTGAAACGTATAGTCGTGGAAGATTTAAATGGATTTGGATAGTTATAATTTAAGAAGGTATTCTGTCCTTTGGAGTTATTTTCTTCAGATAAACTTGCTTTGGCACTGCTAGAGTTACTACAGCTAAAATCATTTTCGTAAGAATCATAAATAAATGTATTGTGGCTTAAGCTTTCTATACAAAAATTAACGTTAATGCCTCCTTTTAATGTTGTTGAAGTGATAAAATCAACAGAACCATCGCTTCCCGTAGTACCACTTACATTTTCATCAAAAGAGCCTTGAAAATTACCGTTTACACTAACATTTTCTACAGGATTGTCAGATTCGTCAACAATAATGACTGTGGCAACTCCATATTTATTCCCTCTACTAGCATTTTGAGTACCTGTTGACACAGATTGAATAAACATTGTCTCTTGAGGGTCACCGTCTTCACTAGCTATACTTATAGATTTTGATATAGTATCAGATGCATCTTCATTATCAGTTATTGTAAGCGTAACTGTATATTCTCCTGGCTCTGAGTAAACATGGCTTACGGTCTCTCCATTACCAGAGGTTTCATCTCCAAAATCCCACTCGTAAGAAACAATAGACCCATTACTAAGACTACTCTCGGATGCATCAAAATTTACTTCAAAATCATTTATCACTTCATCAAAAGAGGCTGATAGATTTGAATTTTCATTAGATTCTGGATTCCACTTAAAAGTGATTGCTGTATTTCTAGGAAACTCATAACTAAACGATTTTCCATCAATTCTAACTACAAGGTCAGAACTTGGTTGATTACCTGAATTATACGCTACCATAACAATGCTTCCATCTGGGTTTTCAAACGCTACATTGAGGATATCTCCTTCAATATTAGATTCGATACGTTTAGCTCCAGAATCTACAAACTTACTAACGTGTCCTAGTGCATAGTATTCTTCATTTTTTGTAATAGAACCGTCGTTAGAATTTATAGTTACAACTCCTCTACAATCGCTACAACCCCCATTTTGTGGTCCAGAATTTTCATCTAAGGCAATATTCCAGAATATTGATCCTTTAGACCAATTACGAGTTGCATCAATTATAATTCTGTCCATATAATATCTAAGGTTACTTCCATAATTGGTAGCCCATCCACCGCCAGATATTTCTGTAAACCATATATCTTTATCGGGGTGTGCATTATGTACAGTAGTTTGCCCAGACATTTCACCATTAGCATAACCATGAAAAGCACTCCCAGATGCAAATTGTCTAGCATCAGCATCATTTAATACGTCTATAGGGTACTGTATATTATCTAAGTTATGGTCATAAACTACAAGTTTTGTATCTAAGTTAGCAGCAGAAAAGGCAGGCCCCAAATCATTTTTTAAGAAGTTGATTTGGTTGCCCGGATCCATTCGCATAGATGGATATCTAGTATCATTATGTAAAGGTTCATTTTGCAAGGTCATTGCATATATAGGAAGCCCCCTGTCTTCATAAGCTTGAACGTATTTTACAAGGTAGTCTGCATAGGTTTGATACCATGCAACATCCAGCCAACCTCCATTCAAATCATGGACTTCTTTCATCCAAGCTGGTGCAGACCATGGCGAACCCATAATTTTGAGATCCGGATTTTTAGATTTAGCAAGTTGTAAAACAGGCACAAGATTAATGGTATCTTGACCTATTGAAAATTGTAATAAATCGGGATCGGTTTGACCTTCTGGAATATCATTGTAGGTATAGCTAGAAAGATTGAAATCTGACGCACCAATGGTGTGCCTTATTAAATCGAGTTTAATACCAGCATCTGTAAACAAGTCATCCATCAATGCTTCTTTTTGAGTATTTGAAAGCGTGTTATTGATCAAATAAGAAGACGAGCCAGTCATAGCAGCGCCAAAACCATCTATGCTTTGATAAGTAACTGTAGGGTCAATGTTGATGACAACATCTCCCGATCCGTCTCCAGAAACTAAATCCAATGAATTTTGAGGTTCTAATTTTTGTGTACCGTTAAAATCAGACACCCATAAATCTACTGTTTGGGCCTTTGTTATAAAAGAAGAAAAAGTAATAATAAAAATAAGAAATAGGTTAGCAGGTTCAAGGTTTAAATGTGTTTTTAAATATAATGACATAATAAATAAATTTTAGGTTTCTATTCGTTTATTAAAACTTAAACGATTTCGAAAAAATAAGCGGGTAATCAAAAGAACAAATTATTACAGACGGAGATAAAGCTTATAATTAAGCCATAAGCCGCAAAATGTCTGTAAGGGTGGAGCATTTTCCTGAAAAGAAATTATCAGGTCAGTATTACTAAAATTTAGGATAATAAAACTAATATTCTTGTATAGGTTATAGTAGGGTAAACAACTTATATAAGTTAATAAGGATACCATCCGATATGAATTGGCTAATTATTATAGATGGTATCCTTAAATAAGCTCAACTACTAATAAACTAGAACCTTCTTTGTAAATGAGTTGTTGTCTCTTTGTAACC
>PXBV01000237.1 GCA_003565575.1 Psychroflexus sp.
CAATGGTAAAATAGACTTGAAAAATATTTCGAAATTAACTAGCCAAATGAACATTCCTGGAGGAAAGTCATTAGAGAAGCTTAAAAATCAATAAAATGAAAAGTTTGACAGCACTGTTGTTATTATCGTTTGTTTTTTTATCATGTTCTAAAGAGCCAAGTTTACAAAGGTATATGGTAGATCGAGAAAGCTCTCCAAATTTCATTTCTGCAAGTCTTTCTAGCAATATTTTACTTCAAAACTTAGATGACTTAACATCAGAAGAAACCATTAGTTTTGAAAAAATAAATAAGGTAAATGTCTTAGCTTATATGAAAAGTGATAGTCTAGCAGAGCTTGAAAATGAACGCAACACATTAAAAAGTATACTCGTTCATAATGATTTTGAGTCTTTATTTGAATTTAATAATGGAGAAAGGGAAGCACGTTTGATGTTTGTGGGAGCTGAGGATCATATAAGAGAGCTGGTTTTTTACGGATATGATTTTTCTAAAGGGATGCTGTTATTAAGGCTGCATGCAAAGGACCTGAAAGCAGATGATTTGTATAGAATCACACAATCTACACAAAAACTCAACATGACTGATTTATCAAATAATTTTGGTAATTTCCTTGGTAAATTGAATTAGCAAAAAGTTTTTACATTAAAATTATGTTAGAGTAGGAGTGTCTTTGATTATTTTTTAGATATTTAAAGAAAAAATCATGGACTCTCTTATTTTGATATTTAAAATTATAATAGCTCTTGGTATACTAAATGTTTGGTTACTAAGGTTCAATAAGCAAACCGAATGGCGTGGTGATGCCGCTGCAAATATGAATGAAGAGTTTGCTAAATACGGACTACCAACTTTTCTTGTTCCTGTTGTTGGCTTTCTAAAACTAGGCTTTGCCACTATGTTGGTCATTAGTATTTTTCAAAATGGTTACCATTTAGCTTACATAGGCTCAGTAGGAATGGGAATTCTTATGATTGGAGCCATTGCTATGCACTTCAAAATAAATGACCCTCTTAAGCGTTCGCTCCCAGCATTTCTTATGTTGTTAATGTCTGCTGTGATAGCCTTTGCTTAAAACTCAGTTTTTAAATTGCTAATGTTTACAGGAATTCCAAAAACCTTTTTTTGAGTAGACAGTATTGCTCCTGTACTTGTAGTTTTCCAATTCATCCATTTGGCTTCTATACCACCAATAGGTATTATGGATACCCACATTTTAAAAGCTGTAGGTCTATTGTTGGAATCTATTTTCCATAAATAGGAGTCGCCAGGCGTAGAGCCTCCAGATGTATAGGTTACTAAAAGATGTTTCTCATTATCTACATTTACAATTTTTCGTTCTACTTGCTCCTCCATTAGCTTGTAGGGAGCCACTAGCCAAAAAGAATCATTATTAAATTTCTTGATGCTAGAAGCAATCAGGTCTTCCTTGTTGGCATCTTTAGGGGAAATGACTTGGCTATTTTGGTAGTTTTGTAAATCTAACTTCAACTTGTAGTCCTTGGTAGAAACAATGACATAATTTTCATTTTTGTGCCAGTCATAGTCATGAATTCCAGCAAATGTCCATATAATTCGATTTGTTTTTTTAAAGGCATCGTAGTTGAGTTCTTTTAGGATGGCTTTTGCCAAAAGGTCAGCTTCTTCACTTTGTTGTCCATCGGGGAGCTTTTCAGATATTAAAAAACCAACTATGATAATAATTAAAGCTAGACTAGCTAAAGCAATGCCTATAATTTTTACTAGTTTAAGGACTTTTGTCATTGTTTTTCTTGTTCATTAATTTTTTCAACACAAAACAACCTAATGTCTTCAAAAAAGCTATCAAATTCAGCTTCAAATTCATTCTTATGAGCTAGATAAATATCGGCAGCAAGCTCTAGGTGAGTGTTGTGTTTAGTTTTATGATTCATTTGTTTTAAGATATCTCTTAAATTTTCAATAGTTGAGTAACTATATAACCAGTTGTATCTTATCATGTAGGGTACAACTTTGCTTATTTTTTTTGGCAACAGATGTTGATTACTTTGTAAAAGGAGATAAAATTCCTGTGTAAAGTTGAACAAGTCAACGTCACTATATCTGTCCCAATATTTAGCTAGTAGATGGTCATAAACCATATCTATAGCAACACTATTGTAATGCCCAAGGCTATCAAAAAATCGACTTGCACCTTTGGAGACAAGTGGGTGACGATCTGTAAAATCGTCTATAGCGCGATGAAGCAATATGCCCTTTTGAATTTCTGAAGGATAATCTAGATAAGATTTTCCTTTAATTTCATCTGCCATAAAATTCCCTAACTTGAGCAAGTCATTTTCACCTGAAAGAAATATATGTGCCAAATAATTCATTGGTCTAAATTAGATTATTACACAGTTTTAGCAAATTTTTTATGAGTTAAATCTTTGGACTTGTATCTTTACGCCAGAAAAATTTCATCAAAAATACAAACTATGACACTAATTAAATCTATATCAGGGATTAGAGGCACTATTGGCGGTAAAGTTGGAGATAATCTTACACCTTTAGATGTGGTAAAATTTTCTGCCGCTTATGGACAATGGATTAAAACCCAAAGAAATAAAGAAAATTATAAAGTAGTAGTTGGTAGAGATGCAAGGATTTCTGGTTCTATGGTTCAATCTTTAGTTATGCAAACGCTCTCTGGCTTGGGAATTCATGTAGTAGATCTTGGCCTTTCTACAACTCCTACAGTAGAAATGGCAGTGACTATGGAACATGCCGATGGGGGTATTATCCTCACAGCCAGTCATAATCCAAAACAATGGAATGCCTTAAAACTGTTAAATAAAGATGGTGAATTCTTAAATGCAGCTGAAGGACAACAAATCTTAGATTTTGTTGATGAAGAAAATTTTGAATTTTCTCAAGTTGATGATTTAGGCAAAATCACTACACATAATGCTTATATCGATCTTCATATTGAAGAAGTTTTAAAACTAAAACTTGTTGAAGTTGAGCAAATAAAAGAGGCGAAGATTAAAGTTGTGGTAGATGCCGTTAATTCTACTGGCGGTATTTCAATTCCTCCACTTTTGAATTTGCTAGGTGTTGAAGTTATAAAATTGTACTGCGAACCCAATGGTCATTTCCCACATAACCCAGAACCACTGGCCAAGCACTTGCAAGAACTTTCTAAAAAAGTTATTGAGGAAAAAGCAGATTTTGGCATCGCTGTAGATCCTGATGTAGATAGACTGGCTTTGGTAGATGAGAATGGTGAGATGTTTGGAGAAGAATATACTTTGGTAAGTGTTGCTGATTACGTTTTGAGCCGTAAAAAAGGAGCTACGGTAAGTAACTTGTCTTCATCACGTGCTTTGAGAGATATTACAGAAAAGCATAGCTGTGAGTATTTTGCAAGTGCCGTTGGAGAAGTAAATGTAGTGGCTAAAATGAAAGAGGTAAATGCTGTGATAGGCGGAGAAGGAAACGGAGGTATCATTTATCCAGAACTTCATTATGGAAGAGATAGTTTGGTTGGGGTCGCTTTATTCCTGAGTTTACTTTCAGAAAAACAAATCAAAGTTTCTGAGCTAAGGCAAACGTATACGTCCTATTTTATGGCGAAAGAAAAAATTGAATTAACACCAGGCCTTGATGTAGACGCTCTTCTGAATAAGATTCAGGAACACTATAAAGACGAAGACATCACAACTATTGATGGGGTTAAAATCGACTTTGAGAATAACTGGGTGCACTTGAGAAAATCGAACACTGAACCTATCGTCAGAATTTACACAGAAGCTAAAAGTCAGCAGGAAGCTGATGCGTTGGCTAAAAGATTTATTTCTGAGTTAGAAGAATTGAGTAGATGATGGGTTTATAATATGTTATTGGGTTGAATTATTAAATTTTAATTTTTAGAGTGTAATGAGACCTAACAGGTTTTAAAAACCTGTTAGGTCTTAAAGATTAAATTATTTTCAACTTTATAAGCTTATCATTTGTATGCCTAAGTCAATTATTAAAGCTAAGTATGATATGCTTTAGCTTGTTTATTTAGTTAATTCTGATTTAAAAAACGTGTCATTAGCCTTCTTCAATTTTTTCGTTAACAGAAGCTTACCTCTATATTTTTAAGATTTTTATCAATAGTTATGACTGGTGATTTCGACTTGTTAAGTTTGACATTCATAGTATTATCCATTACTTAAAATTAACTAAACTTTCCTGTGTTTCCAGCGCTTGTGTGTCCAGAGGTAGTAAGCAGGTTCTTCGCAAATTTGTTGTTCTAGTAAGGTCAAGAAATGATCTGTGATTTCATAGTCTGGATACAACTTGGGCTCGTCAGTAATAAGTTCAAATTTACATAAGTAATTGCCGCGCTTTACTTTGGAAATGTTAGCAAAAACAATAGCGTGATTCAGTTTTTTGGAAAGCATCTCTGCACCAGTGTGAACAGGCACATTTATCCCCATAAAATCTTGCCAATGGAAGGCTTTTTCTTTTTTTGGAGATTGGTCAGATATAAATCCGCCCACCGTTAATTCTCCTTTAGCATTTACTTTTTCTAAAATCTTCACCGTTTCCTTTGTGGTGATGAGGTAGGAGTCATATTTAGCTCTAATATCTTTAACCAGCTTGTCAAAGTATTTGTTTTTCAATTGTTTATAAACTCCGTAACCTTTGTGGTTTATAAATTCTTGTAATACAAAAATCCATTCCCAATTTCCATAATGCCCTAAAATGATAATAGCACTTCTATTTTTTTGTTCTAAATCTGAAAAAACCGATAAACCTTCAAATTTGAAACGCTGTTTAGCTTCTTCTTTGGACATTGAAATCGATTTAATTGATTCTAATGTTAAATCACACAAGTGCTTATAAAACTTTTTCGCTATTGCTTCGTGTTGTGATTTTGAATAGTCAGGAAATGCAAGCCTTAGGTTGTCTATAACTACTTTTTTGCGATATGCAAAAATATTATAGACCAAGATGTAAACAACATCTGATAGAATATAAAGAAGTCGGAAAGGAAGTTTGGAGATGAACCATAAAAATGGATATACTAAAACATAAATGAGTAATTGCATTTAGCTAAATTTTGTGCAAAGATAGGTATATTTGGCTTTTTGAGATTCAAAAATTATGGGTGGATTAGATTTGATAGTAATTATAATAATAGCAGCGAACGTGTTGTTTTCTTTTAAAGGATTTAATGATTACGTTTTTTTCAATCGCTATAAGTTCGAAGTTTCTTCTATAAAAGCTGGTGACAAAATCAGAATTTTGAGTTCTGCTTTTCTTCATGTGGATACAACTCATCTGTTTGTCAATATGTTAACTTTATATTTTTTTGCTTCTAGCGTTGTTGCATTTGTGGGAACAGGAGGCTTTCTTTTGGTGTATTTTGGAAGTTTAGCTTTAGGGAATTTATTATCGCTTCAATTTCATAAAGATGAAGGAAATTATACAGCAGTAGGGGCAAGTGGAGCAGTGGTAGGAGTTTTGTATGCTGCTATATTACTTCAACCAGATATGATGTTGGGTTTATTTTTTATTATTCCTATTCCAGCCTATGTGTTTGGTATAGGCTATTTATTTTATTCTATCTGGGCGATGAAAGCGAGAAGAGATAATGTTGGGCATGATGCCCATTTTGGCGGAGCTATGGGCGGTTATTTTATTACATTGTTGCTCTCACCATGGGTTTTACAAGATCATTTGTTGATGGTAGTCCTTCTCGCTATTCCTATTGTAGTTCTTTTTGTTCTTCAAAAAATGGGTAAATTGTAATTTATAATTATGTTTGGAGTTATAAGTTAATCTAGAAATGGCTAACCTATATTTGCAACAACTTTTACATCATGAAATTCATTAAATTCTTATTTAGTAAAGTTTTTTTACTTCAAATCGTTCTAGCAGTTATCGTTCTAATCGTTTTAGTTTTTGTAACTTTAAAGTATTTGGAAATTACTACTAACCACAACCAAACCATAGAAGTGCCAAATCTATCTAAGTTTGATTTGGATATTGTAGATAAAAAGCTTGCAGAAATGAAGTTAAGACGTGAAGTCTTAGACTCGGCAAATTTTAATCCTAATTATCCGCCGTATTCTGTGATAGATCAATTTCCAAAACCGGGAAAACTTGTAAAAGAAAATCGAAAGATTTACCTTACTTTAAACCCTTCTGGATATATAGATATTGAAATACCAAAAAATCTCATCAGAAAAACTCAACGTCAAGTAGTGCCTACGTTGGTTGCATTAGGATTTCAGATTGGAGAAATTACAGAAAAAGAAGATATTGCAAAAGGAGCCATACTTGAGCTAAAACACAAGGGAAAAACACTCAAAGCAGGAGATAAACTCCCCAAAACTAGTGTGATTGATTTAGTAGTTGGTGATGGAAGCCTTTAGGCTTAGGGTAATTTATTTTAAACTGCTTTGAATTTAAAACGTACAATGGAAGACGACGAAATTTTAGATGATAACGATGCGCTTTATGAACATCATAGCTTTACAGCCACCAAAGGTCAAGAGCCACTTCGTGTTGATAAATTCTTGATGAATTTTATTGAAAATGCAACAAGAAACAAAGTACAACAAGCGGCTAAAGATGGAAATATCTATGTAAATGGTGTGGCAGTAAAGCAAAATTATAAAGTGAAATCTGGTGATGAAGTAAAAGTGCTTTTAGCTTATCCTCCATATCAGAATTTACTAACTCCAGAAAACATTCCATTAAATATTATTTATGAAGATGATGCCTTGCTAGTGGTGAATAAACCTGCGGGAATGGTAGTTCATCCAGGCCACGGGAATTACTCGGGTACTCTTATTAATGCACTTATTTATCATTTTGATAATTTACCTAACAATAGCAGTGATAGACCTGGTTTGGTACATAGAATAGACAAAGATACTAGTGGTTTGTTGGTAATTGCCAAAACTGAGCTTGCTATGACCTATCTCACAAATCAATTTTTTCATAAAACAAGCAAACGCGAATACATCGCGATGGTGTGGGGAAATATAGAAGATGATGAAGGAACTATTGATGGAAACATTGGAAGAAACCCCAAAAATCGACTTCAAAACATGGTATACATTGATGATGAAGCAGAACTCGGAAAGCCAGCTATTACGCATTTTAAAGTCATAGAACGTTTTGGCTACGTTACTTTAGTGTCTTGCCAATTAGAAACTGGTAGAACTCACCAAATTCGAGTTCATTTAAAACACATTGGGCATACCTTGTTTAATGATGAGCGCTACGGAGGAGATAAAATCTTGAAAGGGACTACCTTTACTAAATACAAACAATTTGTAGATAATTGCTTTAAAATTCTTCCACGCCAAGCACTTCACGCAAAAACTTTAGCTTTTGAACACCCCATTACCAAAAAATGGATGGAATTTGATTCAGAAATACCAACAGATATGAGCCAATGCATAGAGAGATGGAGGTCTTATGCTAAAAATAGTAAAGGCAACATTTAAAATGCTTATAGTTACATCATAAATTACTAGTTAAATCTTATGGTAATCATCTTTTAAAATTTTAATATTAAGACAAAAACATGAAATTAGTTGTTTCTCCAGCAAAATCTTTAAACCAAACAGAAAAGCTTCCTGTAAGTCAGTTCACACAACCTATATTTGAATCGAGTGCTGCTCAAGT
The DNA here is from genome assembly GCA_003565575.1 of Psychroflexus sp. GTDB lineage: Bacteria > Bacteroidota > Bacteroidia > Flavobacteriales > Flavobacteriaceae > Psychroflexus. The sequence continues at coordinate 7,653 of PXBV01000237.1, forward strand.
CAATAGGAAATTAGCTAGAATGACCAAAGCTGAAATTTCTGACTTAATGAGCATTAGTGATAAACTTGCAGACCTCAATTATGGACGTTACCAAAACTTTCAAGATAAGCATAGCCCAGATAATTCAAGACCCGCCATTTATATGTTTGATGGAGATGTCTATACGGGCATAGACGCTTATTCAATACCAACAGATAAAGTGGACAGATTACAAAACACCTTGAGAATTTTATCTGGATTGTATGGTGTTTTAAGACCTTTAGATTTAATTCAGCCTTATAGATTGGAAATGGGTACAAAACTACCTATAGAAAATCACAACAATTTATATGAACTTTGGCAAGACAAAATCACAGATCAATTAAATGCTGAACTGCAAGATGATGAGTTATTCATCAACCTGGCTAGTCAAGAGTATTTTAAAGCTGTAAATGAAGACAAACTAAAGGCTGAAGTGATTTCTCCTGTTTTTAAGGATTTCAAAAACGGTAAACTAAAAATCATTAGTTTTTACGCTAAAAAAGCGAGAGGTCTTATGGTAAGATACATCATAGACCACGAAGTGAATACCTTAGAAGGTATTAAAAACTTTGATTACGAAGGTTATCATTATTCAAGCCAATATACTACTCACAAGAATGAACCAGTATTCATAAGATAATTTTATATGAAATTTAGAAGTCGAAAGGATATTACCTTTAAATTAATAACAGCGGGTTACTCGTTTTTATTTGCAGTATTATTAGGTGAAAGTTTTTTCTATAAAAACTTTAATCATGATTACTTTGTTGTTTTTGATATCATTATTTCAGTTCTATGGATTTTGGTGTTATGGAGTTTTTTTGACACCTCTTACAAAGTGAAAAAAGGATATCTAATATGCAGAAGTGGAATTCGACTTAGAAAAGTAAAAATTAACAACATTACCAAAATTTTAGTGGGCAAAACTTTATGGTCCGGAAAACGATTAGCAACTGCCAGAAAAGGACTTGTCCTTTTCTACGGTGATAACCAACAAATCTATATTTCTCCTAAAACCAATGAAAGTTTTGTAAAACACATGGTAGAGCTAAAACCTGATGTAGAGATTGAATTTTATGAAGATCACTGGTTAAAGTGAACTTCCTCTTCTTTGGTTAGTAATCTTGACTTGATCATAAATCGATAGCCTTCAGGAATTTCTAAAGAAAAACTTGAGCCTCGACCTTGGGTAACATCTACGGTAAGGTGTGTATGTTTCCAATATTCAAATTGTGCTTCATTCATATAAAATTTTACACCACCAATTTCACCCATAAAAATGTCGGATTCATCTATGTAGAAATCTTCCTTAGGCAAAAGCATAGGGGATGAGCCGTCACAACAGCCACCACTTTGATGAAATATAACTTCACCATGTTTAGCTTTAAGTTCTTGTAAAACATTCTTGGCTTGTTCTGTAATGTTTACTCGTGTATAGGTCATAATTTGAATTATTTTAAAACCTAACACCTCAATCTAAATATTTTGTGGAATGAAATTCAGCATTAAAAAGACGGAGGTGTTGGATAATGGTTTTTAGTTGGATTTAAATTCTAAAAGAAACCAAGTTTATTCTTATCATAAGAAATCAACATGTTTTTGACTTGTCTGTAGTGGTTGAGCATCATCAAGTGATTTTCTCTACCAAATCCAGATTTTTTGTACCCGCCAAATGGAGCATGTGCTGGATAGTCATGATAGCAATTCACCCAAACTCTACCCGCTTTAATAGCTCTTGGGACTTGATACAATTGATGAGCATCTCTTGTCCAGACTCCTGCTCCTAAACCATATAGCGTGTCATTGGCAATCTCTAAAGCTTCAGCTTCATCTTTAAACTTACATACAGCTAAAACAGGGCCAAATATTTCCTCTTGAAAAACACGCATTTTGTTATGACCTTCTAAGATTGTCGGTTGTATATAAAATCCTTTTTCATATTCTCCACTAGCTTTAAAGGCTTCTCCACCACATAAAACCTTAGCGCCTTCTTCTTTACCAATTTCTAAGTAAGACAAGATTTTTTCGTATTGATCATTGGAAGCTTGAGCACCCACTTGAGTATTCATATCAAAAGGGTCTCCCTGAGTTATGGCCTTGGTGCGCTCTACTACGCGCTTCATAAATTCATCGTAAATGTCTTCTTGAACTAGTAGTCTAGATGGGCAGGTGCAAACTTCACCTTGATTAAAAGCAAAAAGCACAGCACCTTCAATACATTTATCTAAAAATGCATCATCATGATCCATAACAGAATTAAAAAAGATATTTGGAGATTTTCCACCAAGCTCCATCGTTACTGGGTTTAAGTTTTTAGAGGCATACTGCATAATGAGTTGTCCTGTAGTCGTTTCACCTGTAAACGCAACCTTGTTAACTTTGTTGCTAGACGCCAGCGGTTTACCCGCTTCTGGTCCAAACCCATGCACAACATTTAACACTCCTGGTGGGAGTAAGTGACCAATTTTTTCCATCAAGAATGTAGCAGAACTCGGCGTTTGTTCAGCTGGTTTTAAAACAACACAATTTCCAGAGGCTAGAGCAGGAGCAACTTTCCACGCCAACATTAAAAGTGGGAAATTCCAAGGGATAATTTGCGCCACGACACCAAGTGGTTCTTTAATAATTAAAGAAACGGTGTTTTCATTAAGCTCTGTAGCGCTTCCTTCTTCAGCACGAATAGCTGATGCAAAATAACGAAAATGATCTACAGCTAAAGGCACATCGGCATTTACCGTTTCTCGTATCGCTTTACCATTATCATAGGTGTCTATAGCTGCGAAATCGTTTAAGTTTTCTTCTATAACATCCGCAATCTTTTGTAAAATAGAAGCTCTATGCGCAGCTGAGGTTTTTCCCCAATCATCTTTGGCTGCATTGGCGGCTTCTAAAGCCTTATCTACATCTTCCTTTTTTGACCTTGGATATTTAGCAATCAATTGATTGTTTGTTGGGGAGGTGTTTTCGAAATACTCTCCATCTATAGGCTCTACAAATTCACCATTTATGTAATTTCCATACTTTTCTTTAAACTTTGGTTTTGTGGGATTCATAATGTTATATATTTTAAAATTAGAATTAGTTAAAATTACGATATAATAATTGTTTAAAATATAAATATTCTATTTTTAAATAACATTATACTATTTTATTAAGATATGCTAAAATCTCACTTACTTCATTCTCATCAAAATTTACGGAAAATCGAAACTTTAGTAGAAAACCGCAGTGTCTATTCAGCTGATTTTGCAGAGTTGCATATATATGAAACGCATCAATACGCAGAAAAGGTTTATCTAGAGTTTGATTATCCTATTATAGCCAGTATGATTTCAGGAAAAAAAATCATGCATCTGGAAGATAAAGCTACTTTTGATTTTCTGCCTGGAGAATCTGTGGTATTACCTTCAAAAAAGAAAATGATTATTGATTTTCCAGAAGCAAGCTTAGATAAGCCTACGAGTTGCTTGGCGCTTGGTATTGATTCAGATAAAATCAAAGAAACCCTAGATGTCTATCAAAATGCGACAGGACTGGACCAACCTACGCAATTAAATCTTGATTTAAGTTTATCACCATTACACCTCAATCACAATAGTCAACTGCAACAACTCATCAATAGACTTTTGCATACGTTCACCAACAGTCACAAATCCAAGGATGCATTACTCGACCTTATGATTAAAGAACTCATTTTACGCCTTCTTCAAACCAATGCCAGAGCAGCTTTACTCAATGAAACCTCCAATCTTTTTGATGATAACAGAATGGCATTTGTGCTTAAATACATTCGGGAGCATTACAAAGAGGATATCAGCGTAAATGATTTAGCCAGTAAGGCCTGCATGAGCACCTCTCACTTTTATAAAACCTTCAAAAATACCTTTGGAGAAACACCTACAGAATATCTGAATACAGAACGTTTAAAGCAGGCCAAAAAAATGATAAGAACCTCCAATGCCAAACTTTCAGAAATTGCATTCGCCTGTGGTTTCAACAGTCCTAGTTATTTCAATACGTACTTCAAAAAACAAGAAGGTATCACGCCAAGCCAATTTAGAGCATCGCTTCACACTCACTTTGCGTAAAAACTGATATTTGTCATATCTTCTTCATTTAGAGCGGGTTTTGTAACTTTTGTTTCGTTCATAGCTAAATAGCAACCTTAATTTAGCAGTATAATTTTAAATCACACAGTTATGAAAGTAGAACAAATTTATACAGGATGTATCGCTCATGCTGCTTATTACGTAGAAAGTAACGGAGAAGCAGCCATTTTTGACCCTCTTAGAGAAGTCCAGCCTTATATTGACAAAGCTACAGAGGATGGAGCTCAAGTAAAATACGTTTTTGAAACCCATTTTCATGCAGACTTTGTAAGTGGACACCTCGATTTAGCCAAAAAAACTGGAGCAGATATTGTGTTTGGTCCTACAGCAAAACCAAGTTTTGA
>PXBV01000306.1 GCA_003565575.1 Psychroflexus sp.
TAATGTTTAAAAATGTAATTTTGCTATATTAAATCATAAAAATTATGAAACATAGATTTTACATTTTATTACTCATTATCCTAAGTGTAAGTACTGCCATAGCCCAAGTAGGGATTGGCACCACCACCCCAGATGACTCGGCAATTTTAGATGTTGAAAGCAGTAACAAAGGCTTTTTACCGCCGCGGATGAGTACTTCAGAACGGGATAATTTGCTAAATCCACCAGAAGGACTGGTTATATATAACACGGATAACATTGAGCTTGAATTTGCAAGTGACGGCGAATGGGTTAATTTGTCTACCAATGATAGAACACCCTTTAGTACAAGTGGTAGTGAGCCAACTTCTGGTGATAATGTAGGCATTGGTACAACCACCCCTAGCCCTTATGCGTTATTGGAAGTTATGTCAACTGAAAAAGGCTTCCTTCCTCCGCGTATGGATACAAGCCAAAGAGATGGCATTAGCAACCCTGCAGAAGGATTGACTATTTACAATACAGACAAAAATTGTATACAAAGTTTTAAAGGTTTCGGTTGGAGAAACCATTGTACACCAATAGGCCCAACCGATGTTTATAATCCAGAAACAGGGCAAGTATGGATGGATAGAAACTTAGGTGCAAGTCAAGTAGCAACAGCTTTTAATGACAATAATAGCTTCGGTGGTCGCTATCAATGGGGTAGATCTACTGATGGACACCAAATTAGAAACTCCACAAGATATAATGATGAAGCGACAGGGGTTGGTGTGGCTAATTTTGATAATGATCCATCTAATCCTTGGTTTGGATTGTTCATTACACGTGATAGTGGCCAAAATAACTGGGTAGACCCAAGTATTACTAATGTAGGTGATTTGTGGCAAGGTGTTAACGGCATTAACAACCCATGCCCAAATGGATACCGAATACCTACATTACAGGAATGGACAAATGAAATAAATACTTGGACTACTGAAAACAGAGCAGGTGCATATGGGTCAGTCCTTAAGTTACCAGTAGGAGGTTTAAGAGGTAGAAGAGATGATAGCTTTGCCGATGGAAATAATGGCTTTTATTGGACAAGTACAACCAGTGGTAACAATACCAGTAGGATTCGAATCACACCCTCTGCAGTCAACATTGCCTCATCAGATCGTGCTAATGGTTATGCAGTCCGTTGTATTAAGGATTAGGACGGTTTATAGTTAATTTAATAGAAAAACAGTGATAGTCATCTTGCCTGTTGTTCTTTTTATTAATTTTTAATTTACTCTTGAGTTGATAATGATATGGCAAAGGACTATTCATCATCACATTAGTTAATTCAACTAAACTTAAGTACTTTTGCAAAAACTATTGCATTGAATTATCTTTCAGTTGAAGAGGTTTCAAAATCATTTGGAACACTCGAGCTTTTTGAAAACCTGTCGTTTGGCATAAGCCAAGGTCAAAAAATAGCACTTATTGCCAAAAACGGAACTGGCAAAACTACCTTACTAGACATTATAGCTGGAAAAGAAGCTCCAGACAGCGGGCAGGTGGTCTACAGAAAAGGCGTGAAAGTTGGCTTTTTACCCCAAGAACCCGATTTGGAACCGACTTTGAATATTGAAGAAACCATTCTTTCTTCAGATAATGAAATTCTTACAATCATCAATGCTTACGAAAAAGCATTACAAAACACAGATGATGCCGAAGCCTACCAAAAAGCTTTCGACCAAATGGAAGCTAAGCAAGCATGGGATTTTGAAACAACTTATCGTCAAATCCTCTCCAAACTAAAACTTGATGACTTATCCAAAAAAGTGGGCGATCTTTCTGGTGGGCAGAAAAAAAGACTTGCGCTTGCCAATCTTCTTCTTGGAAAACCCGATTTGCTGATTCTTGATGAACCTACAAACCACCTGGATCTTGAAATGATAGAGTGGCTGGAAGAATTCCTGAAAAGCGAAAACCTTACTTTATTTATGGTCACTCACGACCGGTATTTTCTAGATAGAGTCTGTAACCACATCATCGAGCTTGAAGACAAAACTTTGTATAATTACAAAGGAAATTACAGTTATTATGTAGAAAAGCGCGCTGAGCGAATTGAGGTAGAACAAACGACAACCGCCAAAGCCAAACAACTTTATAAAAAAGAGCTTGACTGGATGAGACGCCAGCCAAAGGCGAGAACGACTAAGTCTAAATCTAGAATTGAAAGTTTTGGGGACATCAAAGACAGAGCAAGTAAACGCCGCAGCGACCATAAAGTTGAATTGGAAATCAATATGGAACGTTTAGGGTCCAAAGTTCTGGAAATGCACCACGTTTCTAAAGGTTTTGAAGATAATTACCTGTTTCAAGATTTTAATTACATTTTTAAGAAAAATGAACGCATAGGCATCATTGGAAAAAACGGCACTGGTAAATCTACGTTTCTGAATGTATTGACCGGCGGTTTAGAACCAGATAAAGGCAAGGTGGTGCATGGCGAAACTTTGAAAATTGGCTACTACACTCAAGGCGGAATCCAAGCTAAAGAAGGTCAAAAAGTAATTGAAGTCATCAAAGATTATGGAGACTATATTCCATTATCTAAAGGACGACAAATTTCAGCTTCACAGTTATTAGAAAAGTTTTTATTTGACCGTAAAAAGCAATACGACTTTGTAGAAAAGCTAAGCGGTGGCGAAAAGAAACGTTTATATTTATGTACTGTATTGATTCAAAACCCCAACTTCTTAATTCTGGATGAACCTACCAACGACCTTGATATCGTCACGTTGAATGTTCTTGAAAATTTCCTTTTGGACTTCCCAGGCTGTCTTATTGTGGTAAGTCACGACAGGTACTTTATGGATAAAATTGTAGATCACTTATTTGTGTTTGGAGAAGGAAAAATCACAGATTTCCCTGGTAATTATTCAGATTACAGAGATTTGAAAGCCATGGAATTGGAGGCTAAATATGAAGAAAGTAGCCAAACTTCATCTGAGTCTGCCAGTAAACCAAAACAAAATACAGATCCTAAAAGTAAACTCAGTTTCAACGAGCAAAAGACTTACAAAAAGTTGGAAAAGGAAATCAATACGTTGGAAAAGAAAAAGGAAAAACTAGAAGCAGAATTTCTTAAAGATCTGAATCCTGATGAAATAAAAGAAAAAACCATAGAGCTTCAAAAACTCCAAACCGAACTGGAAGACAAAACCGAGCAGTGGTTTGAGTTGTCTATGAAATTGGAAGCCTAAATTTATCCATAAGTAGTTTCAACTTAAACAATAGTCTTTATGGTAAAGCTATTCCCGTTAAAAGTGATAGTGTCTTCAACTGTTTTTCCCATCAACAGCATCCCGATAGGTGTTTGTGAGGAAATGGCGTAAGCGCTGAAACCTTCTAGTTGAATGAGCCCTAAACTAACGCTTAGAAAATAGTTAGCATTAGAAGTGTAAACTAAGCTCCCCATCCTTATTTGAGATGAATTGTGATCCAGCTCTATTCTAGAAAGTGCCTCTTTTAAGTTTTCAATTTCTGCCAATTGACGGCCTGCTTTTTCGCGTTCCAATTGTAGCATTGCCCTACCCGTTTCGTACTTATCTCCAGCACTGCTCTTGGTTTCTGAACGCAAATTTTCCTCTATGTCTAAAATTTGCTTGTCAACGGTTTGTTTACGCTTATCTATAAGGTTAACGCACTGCTGGTATAAAAGGGACTTGACGTTCTTCATCTCACTTCAAAAATCGATAAAATTTTCGATCTCTAAGCACAACTTTTCACATTTTCGATTTTATGGTACAGCTTCATGTTCAATTTATTACAAACTTACCAAAGTAGGTTGTCGACTCAAGTAGGGCTAAGTGTTTGTTGATTTAGTCAATCTCAACCTCTCAAATTCCTTTAGGAATTGCTTCAATCAATTGACGGGTGTATTCTTTCTGAGGTTGGGCATACACAACATCGGCATCGCCGTGTTCAACAATTTTGCCCTGATGCATGACCAGAAGTTGGTCTGCCATATATTTGACCACAGCCAAATCATGAGAAATAAAAATGTACGTAAACCCAAAGTCTGCTTTGAGTTCATTGAGTAAATTTAGGACTTGCGCCTGAACAGAAATGTCCAGCGCCGATACCGACTCGTCACAAATAATCAACTTGGGCTCTACCGCAATGGTTCTGGCAATACCAATGCGTTGACGCTGTCCACCGCTAAACTGATGTGGGTACCTATTGAAATGCGCTTCAGACAAACCAACACGTTGCAGTAGTTGAATAGCTTTTTCTCGCCTAGATCCAACATTACCATATAAACTGTGAACCTTCATAGGCTCCATAATAGCGTTACCTACAGAAAGACGCGGGTTTAAGCTAGAAAACGGATCTTGAAAAATCAATTGTATGTCCTTCCGTAAAAGTCTCAAGGCTTCCCCTTGCAGCCCAATGATGGATTTGCCTTGGTATAAAATATCACCTTCTGTTAGGTCATCCAGCCTTAAAATAGCATTACCCAAGGTAGATTTTCCACAGCCAGATTCGCCCACCAATCCGAGAGTTTCGCCTTCAAAAATCTTGAAACTCACATCATCCACTGCATTTACTTTTTCAGCTTTCTGAAACCAACCTGCATTGGAAATGAAGGTTTTCTTGATGTTTTTTACTTCAAGCAAAGGAGGCTTGGAGTAAATCAATTTATGTCGATTCTGTCTTTCTTCTGAAGTTTCTAGTCTTGAGTTTGAAATGTCTTCCATGTAATCATTAACTGTTGGTAAAGTTTTAAGCCTATGATTGGTGGAAGGTTTGGAGGCTAAAAGTGCTTTGGTGTAAGGATGCTTAGCATTTTTAAAAATGCTTGCTACATCGTTTTGCTCAACTATCTCACCTTGATACATCACGGCCACACGATCTGCAACTTCAGAAACTAAGGCCAAATCATGAGAAATGAAAATGATACTCATCTCCGTTTCTTGTTGTAATGACTTAAGCAATTTCAAAATTTCTTTTTGAACGGTTACATCAAGTGCTGTAGTAGGCTCATCGGCAATGAGAATTTTGGGTTTGCAAGCAATGGCCATGGCTATCATTACCCGTTGTTTTTGTCCTCCACTAATTTGGTGAGGGTAGCTTTTGAAAATAGCTTCGGGTCTAGGTAGTTTTACTTTTTTAAATAAGCTCAAGACTTCTTGTTTCACCTCTTTTCTAGATAAATTTTTATGCTGAATGAGAACTTCCTCCACTTGCTTACCGCAACGCATTGAAGGATTGAGTGAACTCATAGGCTCTTGAAAAATCATAGAAATGAGGTTTCCACGAATATTTTGAAACTGATCTTCTGTGAGCTTGATGAGTTCTCTATCCTGAAATTGGATGGAACCTGTTACTTTGGCCTTACGGTCGAGTAAACCTAAAATTGATAAAGTGGACACCGACTTTCCCGATCCCGACTCCCCTACAATACCAAGGATTTGGTTGGGCAACAAATCAAAACTAATGTTTTTGATGACATGTTCATTACCAAAATAAATATTGAGGTCTTTAAGATTGAGCATTACACAGAAATTAATTCATGGTCTTCTAGCAGGTCTTCTTGACGTAATTTTAAAACTAACTGAGCCACCGCAATAACGTCTTTTTCGCAGTAGGTAACAATCCTATCGATATCTTTTTCGTTATAAAACACATCTCTCACTTGGCTACCGTCAATATCGTCTTTTGGAGAGGGAATGTTGAATAACTCGGTAAGTAACTTTAAAGAGGTGTAGTGCTTATAATCCCCAAATTTCCATAATTCTAAAGTGTCCAAGTGTGGAATTTCCCATGGTTTTTTACCAAAGAGTTGCAGTTGTTCTGGAAGTGATATGCCATGGATTAACATGCGTCTGGCAATATAGGGAAAATCAAATTCCTTGGCGTTATGTCCACAAATGAGGTGTTGAGGCTGACTAAAGTAGTCTTCAACTAACAGTTTGAAGCGTTTCAATAAATCAACTTCTTCACCAAAGAAACTGGTGGTTCTAAATGTTCTTTCGTTCCCTTTAAAATTGAAATAGCCTACAGATATGCATACAATTTTTCCAAATTCTGCCCAGATGCCAGCGCGATCATAGAATTCTTCTGCTGTATACTCATCTTTGCGTTGGTATTGGGTCTTGTCTGTAAAGAGTTTTTGCTTGATAGGAGACAGCTCTTTATAAGTTTCAAATTCTGGAACGGTTTCAATATCCAAAAAAAGGATGTTTTCTAAATGGAGTCTGTGCAGCATAATAAACGCTTTAGGCGCTTAAATTAAATAAAAACTATGACTTATTATAATTCTAATGCATACTTACCCAATGGGTTGTTGAATTAGTTTTAGATTATGCTTTCCCCTCCGTTTTCTTTTGTGTTATGGGCTTACTATATAAAGCAATTTTAAATTAACTTTTTTTATGTAGATGTAATAATAAAATTATAAGAGTTAATTCAGTGAATGTTTTTAATATCATTAGTTTAAACATTGAGTGGAACAATTGTTGAGTGTACTTAAATTTAGTTGACTTAGTATGTTGATGAAAAGCCACTTTCAGTTTTATAGCACATCACTCACCTGCATTGCTTTGCTCATTTTTAACTTGATGACGGCACAGCAGGTGCTTTCTGTGGATTATGCAAGTCAAGCTGATGTGAAGGTCTTTGTGGTGGATTACGAAAGTAGAGCAGATTTGAATGTGTTTAAGGTTGAATATAGCAGTCAAGCAAAAGGTAATAAAGGATTGTGGTTTTTTTCTGCTTACGCAAGTCAAGCGCACAAGCGGTTATTTTTTGTAGACTATGAGAGTCAGGCAGATTTAACTATTTATTTTGTTCCTTACCAAAGTCAGGCAGGTTGGAGAAATTCTGCTAAAAAGAGCTTGATGTATTGATGGCGACTAGGGGTTTGATTTAGAAATACATCTTATTATCAAATGAAATTTTTAGCTCATTATCTGATGTTCATCGTTTTCGTTCCGTCGTCTAAGCTGTTTAGTTGTCTTGCGTGAGGGATAGAAGTGAAAAGCCCATTTTACAAAAGTTGTTTAAAAACAGGGGCTAGCCAAGCGACCAACGGAAGCTATGGCAAGCCCTTATGTTTTTACAACTTTTGTAAAATGGCTTGAAACGGATAGCCCGCCGCTCCCCACAGCTTTGGGGAGCGGCACGCCCACATCCATAGGAATGGGTGATTAAATGTCTAGTTGTTTTCTTTTAAATTTGACTACGTAACCTAATTTTTCTAGGACAATCCAGCATTCTTTGGCGTTTACATACTTGACGGTTCCTTGTATGTGTTCAAAGCCGAGGGCGGTCATGTCTAGTGTCTGCCCAGGGCGAAGTTGCTTGAGCCCGTGGCTTTGGAACTGATTATCTTCTGCCATAGAGCGGAGGGCTTCTACTTCTTGTGGACTGACTTGGGCTGGCTTTCCCAACCAATGGAGGTACCTCACGGCATGTGCGTTTTGAAATACGCGCGAACGTTCTTGGTCTGGAAGTTTTACCAAAATCATGGAGGGCAAAAGTGGAGTTTCTACTTTCTTCTTGCGGTCGCTCCATTGTTTTACTTCCATTTTTGTGGGACAATAGGCTTCTATGCTGTCTTCTTGGAGCTGTTTGGCTAGTTTTTTTTCTGCTCTTGGTTTGGTGTAGAGGACATACCAAGGCTGTGATTGTGGATCTGAATTCATAGAGTTGTTTGCACTTTTGGTGAGTTAATCTACTATGACTTTGAAGGGGTGTTTTAAGCCTTTAAATTCGTTTAGCTCTGCTGTAAGTGAGCCAACGGCTAGCTGGGCTTCTATTTTGATAGGTATTTTATTTTGGTCTGCAGTTACCCAAAAGGTTAGACTTTCACTCTCTTCAAAAACGCGTTCTGCCATAACGTAAGGTCTAAATTTTAGGCATTCTACTTTGCCATATTTGGTGTCTATGATTTCTTGTCCTAAGTATTTGGTTTTGAAATCGTAGTTTTCATCATCAAAAAACATATTGAGGTTAAATTCTTGGCCTTTTTTAAGATGCTTGATGTCTATAGTGTTTCTGAGTTTGTAAAAAGCAGAAAGCATGTCTTGAGTATTGGGTTTGAACTGAAAGGTTTCTTCTGTGGAATGCTTATGGTCTACTACTTTTACGTTGTGGGTTGTATGGTTAAAAAAGAGTTCTTTGTTCTTTTTGTAGCCACCTTCACTAATGTCTCTTATGAATTTAAGTGGTAAGCCTTGGTCTTTGGTGACAAAGGTTTCGTAATGGTCTCTTACTTTGAAGAAGACATCCAAAACGCCAACTGTCCTTCCTTTACCAATGATATGGTAGACGTCTTGTCCTTGGTATTGGGTAGAGTTGACTTCCAAAGTAGCTTTGCTGGTGTTGAACCATCCGTACTTTATTTTGAAGCTGAGCCACTCTCCTTCTTGAAACGCAGACTGACTTTGAACTAGGGGTCCAAAAAAAAGAAAAAAGGCGCTGATTATAAGTTTCATTTAGTTTATGGTTTTTGGCTTTGGCTTTAAAATTCTTTTAAATTTTTATAGCGTTTTAATTTGTGTAATCGTCTTTCAAATTTCAATATAATCAATTAGCATGCCTTTATTTTATGATGACTTTAATAACGATGTTTTACAACTTATCATGTTTGGGGATGTAGTTTTATTTTGGTTTAAAACCAATACCCAATACTGATGAACCAAATACTATTTTTAGTTTCTGGTGAATATGAATATTTAAGATCTACGGGGCCTAAAATGGTTTGAGAGCCAAATCCAATGCCGTAGCCAGAAAAGTCTGGTAAACTCAACCAATTTCCTGTGGAAAGCAAGTCGTCTTCTACGTTGGCGTAGTTGGCAGTAAATATGAAGTGGTTTTTTTTGTAAAAGTTGTAGTCTATTTGTAAAGTCCCTTTTATGTAGGAATTGGCGGATAGTGTGAAGAAATCATAACCTAAGAAGTGACTGAAGTTATTGATGGTTTGGTTTCCAAATCCTCCTAAAAAGAAATTGAGTCCAGCTAAATTTTCGTTTCCAGTTCTAAAGCCCAATTCTGAACCGATGTAACCAGATACTTTATTTAATAAAGGAAAGGCATAACCTGCTTCGCCTTTGGCAATGGCAAATTCTGAGTAGTTATCAAAAAAAGGAAAGTAAATATTGAGTTGACCTGAAAAAAAATAACCCATGCTGGGGTAGAATTTATCGTCTAGCTTGTCAATTTTTAAATACCCATAGGTACTAAAGAGGTTGTCTTTTTCTATAATGGTTTCTATCTCGTTTACACTTGGATCTTGTATAAAGGTTTCTGTTGTGGCCTCTAGAAACTTGTATTCTGCACCCAAGCCAAATTTAAAGTCTTTAGAGATAAAAGTTTCAGCGAAAATTCGATTGGTAAAATCCTTGTTTTTGAGTCTAACTTTGTTTAAGTCTACGGGACTTTGAGTACCCACGTTTTGTTCTATAAATTCAAAATTGACATCATCTTCAAATTGATTATACCTAGAGGATATGCCGATACTCCAATATCGCCCTTTATCTACATAGTAATTGAAATTATACCTTAAATTATCTCCTAAAATTAGGTCTAGTGTACTTAAATCGTTATTAAAAATCAATCCTTTACGTGTAAAATTAGTGAGGAAACTAGTTTTGTAAAGCTGGTCGTAATGGATGCCAAATTTCAATTGTTGATTTTGATTACTTTCAAAAACTTCTAGTGTTAAGTCTTGAAAATCTCCATTTGTAGACAATTTATAGTTGATTTTTTGAAAACTTTGGGTTGCAGATAAATTATTGATACCTATGTTAAGGTCGTTAAAGCTGGTTTTTTCAAACTCACTTACTTTTAGTTTACCCGTGATATAACTTCTAGGGAATTTTTGATTTCCATTTAGATATATATTACCAATAGAAATAGAGTCTTGAATTTTTAGGGGTTGTAAGTTTTGTGTTCGATTTTGAGCTTCACCAATTTGCTTAAAGGACGTCAACTTTCCTCTTGCAGCGAGCTCTCCATTGTAGATGATTTCTTGACCACGGTCAAAAGATAAGACGCTAAATTCTTTGATGTCTGGCTTGATATAAAGATCAAGATTTTTACTTTTACGCCTAGCTTCTGTAATGGTTCTGAAGTTATTGACTTGAGTAAGAATATCAAAACCACTTATCAAGTCTTCCCTACTTCTCAAGGCGTCTTGAACATCTACCCCAATAATGATGTCCATTCCCTTTGCCTTAATTTCATTTACAGGAAAATTATTGAGGACACCTCCATCTGTAAGCATCATTCCATCTATATAAACCGGACTAAAAAGGGTAGGAATGGCACCACTTGCACTTAAAGAAACGGCTAGGTCACCACTTTCCATAAGTACTTCCTCTCCTGTTTCTATATTGGTAGCCATACACAAAAAGGGAATTGGAAGCTGGGAAAAATCGTTTTGTTCATTATGCGCTAATAACTGAGCGTAGAAGTTATAAATATTTTGACCTTTAGATAATCCTGATGGAAGTCTTATTTTAAAGTCGTTAAACGGCAGATTTAGAATATAGCGTTCTGCATCTTTTTTTTCAAAAAAACTTCGGGAACTTCTTGGTAAATTGTCCTGTATGAGGTCATCAAAATCTGTAGCTTTAAATAGAGAGTCTAGTTGACGTGTGGTGTAGCCAGAGGCATAAAGTCCACCTATGATAGCGCCCATGCTGGTACCTCCTATATAATCGATCTTGATTCCTGCTTCTTCTATTACCTTTAAAACTCCTATGTGTGCTAAACCTTTGGCGCCTCCACCACTTAGCACTAAGCCTACTTTTATGTCTTTCCCAGTGTTTTTTAAACTGTCCAATTTAGACAAGTCTAAGTTTTGACTCCAAGTGAAAGCAGGGATTAGAAAAAATAGGAATTTAAGTTTCATCTTTCTTATGGTAATATGAATAAATGATGCTCGCCTTGGATGCACCTATTACTTCTTCTAAATCTTTTAAGTTTGCTTTCTTCACTTTAGTAATAGACCTAAAATGCTGTAACAATTCTATTGCTGTTTTTTCTCCAATTCCAGATATCTCTTCCAATTCTGTGCCAATTGCGTTTTTACTTCGCTTATTTCTATGGAAAGTAATTCCAAATCTATGAGCTTCATT
The DNA here is from genome assembly GCA_003565575.1 of Psychroflexus sp. Classification (GTDB taxonomy): domain Bacteria; phylum Bacteroidota; class Bacteroidia; order Flavobacteriales; family Flavobacteriaceae; genus Psychroflexus. The sequence continues at coordinate 11,103 of PXBV01000306.1, forward strand.
ACGAAGTTGCTGGATAATCTTTAGAGTTTCAGTTTTTTTGTCAAGGTACAAAGGATATTGATCTCCTGGATAAAATAATTCTTCCAGGCGTTTCGCAATACCTATAATAGGCACCTTGCCTCTTAAGCCTAGACGTTCTAGCGCTTTTACTCCAGAACTTAGTTGTCCTTTGCCACCATCTACAATAACGAGTTGCGGTAAGGGCTCATCTTCTTCTAGCAGTCTTCGGTACCGCCTAAACACAACTTCCTCCATAGAAGCAAAGTCGTCTGGTCCTTCTACTGTCTTAATATTGAATTTACGATAGTCTTTTTTGCTTGGTTTTCCATTCTTGAAAACAACACAAGCCGCTACTGGGTTGCTTCCTTGGATATTGGAATTATCGAAACACTCGATATGCCTTGGCTCTTCATTAAGTCTTAAGTCTTCTTTCATCTGCGCCATTAAGCGGTTGGTATGCCGGTCTGGATCTACAATTTTCATTTGCTTGAAACGCTCCATGCGGAAGTATTTGGCGTTTCGGGTAGAGAGTTCTACAATGGCTTTTTTGTCTCCCAATTTGGGTACGGTAACTTTTACATATTCACCAGCCTCCACTTCAAAAGGAACGAAGATTTCTGGGGATTTTGACTCAAAGCGCTGCCTAATTTCTGTAATGCCTAACTCCAGAAGCTCTGCATCGCTTTCGTCCAGTTTTTTCTTCATCTCGATAGTGTGAGAACGAACAATGGCACCATGAGAAAGTTGCATAAAGTTGACATAACCATAACCTTCATCACTCACTACAGAAAACACATCTACATTGTTGATTCTTGGATTAACAACGGTAGATTTGGACTGATATTTCTCTAGGGTATTGATTTTTCGTTTTACTTTTTCAGCTTCTTCAAAGCGCATTTCTTCAGCAAGTGAATGCATTTGTTGCTTGAAATCTACCAGGGAATCTTTAAGATTTCCTTTTACAATATTGCGAATGGCTTCAATCTGCTTCATGTAATCTTCTTCATTTTGAAGATCTTCACA
>PXBV01000243.1 GCA_003565575.1 Psychroflexus sp.
ATATTTATGAATCATTATGAAACTGTTTTCATCTTGAATCCCGTTTTATCTGAAGACCAGATAAAGGAAACAGTAAAGAAATACGAAGATTTTCTTGTTTCTAAAGGTGCAGAGATGGTAAACAAAGAAGATTGGGGGCTTAAAAAATTGGCTTACCCAATCCAGCACAAAAAAAGTGGATTTTACCACTTATTTGAGTACAAAGTAGATGGAACTACCATCGAGCCTCTAGAAGTAATGTTTAGAAGAGACGAGAGAATGATGCGTTATTTGACCGTTAAATTAGACAAGCATGCAATAGATTGGGCTGTAGAACGAGTTAAACGAATTAAAACTGGAGCGTAATTATGGCAACAATTGAAGAACAATCCAAAGGAAAAAACGACGGTGAGATTAGATATCTAACTCCGTTGGACATTGAAACTAAAAGTAAAACCCGTTTTTGTCGTTTTAAAAGAGCTGGTATCAAGTATGTAGATTACAAAAATGCTGACTTCTTGATGGAATTTGTGAACGAACAAGGTAAAATTTTACCAAGACGTTTAACAGGTACCTCTTTAAAATACCAAAGAAAAGTATCACAAGCTATCAAGCGTTCTCGCCACTTAGCTTTGATGCCATACGTAGGGGATTTATTAAAATAAAAAAGGCAAACACATGGAAATTATACTAAAGAAAGACGTAGAAAAATTGGGTTTTGCCGATGACCTTGTATCTGTTAAGAATGGGTACGGTCGAAACTTTTTAATACCTCAAGGTCTTGCTGTATTAGCAACTCCTTCAGCAAAAAAAGTATTGGCAGAAAACTTAAAGCAACGCGCTTACAAAGAAAAGAAGATAGTGGATGAAGCTAAATCTTTAGCTGAAAAAGCAAAAAATCTAGATATCAAGCTATCCTCAAAGACAGGAGCTGGTGATAAACTTTTTGGAAGCATCTCTGCTGCAGACTTGTCGGCTGAACTTGCTAAACATGAAGTAGACATCGATAAAAAATTCATAAGCATTCTTGGAGGAAACATCAAACGCTTAGGACAATACGAAGCTAAACTTAGATTCCACAGAGAAGTAATCTTAGACTTTACTTTTGAAGTGGTTTCAGAATCTTAATAAATAGATTCAAAGTATTTAATAAGCTGGCTCTCACGAGTCAGCTTTTTTTATAACCTATTTTTTACTTTGTAAATAACTATACTTGAACTTTAGTAAATTCAGTTATTTAAATGGTAAAGTTAATTTACATTATATGCTAGCTTATAAACTGCATCTAAAGTTTAACAATAGAAATAAACTTTTATATTTTTACATTTATGAAATACGAAAGGCTTACACAGGAGCAATTTAAAGAAATGCATCAAGAATTTATTAATTTCTTGGCTACCCAATCTATTACCAAAGACGAATGGGAAGAACTTAAGCTCAAAAAACCACAAGTAGCAGAAGATGAGCTCGATGTGTTTAGTGACTTGGTTTGGGAAGGCGTTCTTAATAAAGTTAATTATTTAGAACACTTTTCTCCGCAGCATTTATTTTTGTTTGAATTTACAGATCAACATATAAATTTAATAGGAATCAAAATCGATAACGAAGCCGTAGACATCAATACTAAGCAAGGCTTCCAATGGTTGAGAGACAATTTACTTAATGATGATGTGCAAATTTATACGTCTCAAAAACCTATTAGTGAAGATAGGAACAAGGATATTTTTGCACTCATCAAACAAGGCGCACATATTACTAAAGGCGAACTTTACCGTTATTTTGATAAAATGGTTGAAAGGTAAACTAATTTTATTCAACTCAATTGAGAATTACAGCATGGCAAATAAAGCATCTATACCCAAAGGAACTCGAGATTTTTCTCCCGCTGAAGTAAGTAAACGTCAGTATATTATTAACACCATTCAAGGACATTTCAAAAACTTTGGCTTTCAACCCATAGAAACGCCAACGTTTGAAAATTCTGACACGCTAATGGGGAAATACGGAGACGAGGGAGACCGACTTATTTTTAAGATTTTAAATTCTGGAGATTTTTTAAAAAAAGCAAATCAAGACGCTTATACTGAAAAGGATAGCACTAAATTATCGTCATCTATTTCAGAAAAAGCGCTTAAGTACGATCTTACTGTTCCATTTGCTAGGTACGTTGTTCAGCATCAAAATGAAATTGATTTTCCATTTAAACGTTACCAAATTCAGAATGTATACAGAGCCGATCGACCACAAAAAGGAAGATTCAGGGAGTTTACACAGTGCGATGCCGATGTCATAGGTAGTAACAGTTTGTGGCAGGAAGTCGAATTTATTCAGCTTTATGATGCTGTATTTACTAGTTTAAGATTAAATGGAGTTAAGATTAAAATAAACAACAGGAAAATTCTTTCTGGCCTTGCTGAAGTTATTGGAGAAAGTGATAAACTGATTGATTTTACAGTAGCTCTGGATAAATTGGATAAGATAGGAGAGGATGGCGTCATAAAAGAAATGCTGGAGAAAGGTATTTCTGAATCTGCTATTGAAAACATCAAGCCTATTTTCAATTTTGAAGGTGATTTTGGAGCTAAAATCAATCTTTTGAAATCTTTACTATCCAATTCTGAAATTGGTCAAAAAGGTATTGATGAGCTTGAATTTATTCAAAAAGCTTTAGAACAACTGCCTTTAAAAACTGCAAAATTGGATCTTGATGTCACGCTTGCCCGCGGACTTAATTAC
>PXBV01000381.1 GCA_003565575.1 Psychroflexus sp.
TCATTTATTTATAGAAATAATTCAGAAACTCAAACCAATAACAACCACATCAGAATTAAGCTTGAAGGAGGACCAAAAAATAAATTTGCTATTGGAGCAAAAGTGAAACTTTTTATAGATGGCATGGTGCTGACTCAAGACCAAATGCCATCTCGAGGATTCCAATCTTCTATGGATTATATTATGGCTATAGGTGTTGGAGAAGTAAATGTCATCGATTCTTTACAAGTCATTTGGCCTAATAACAAAACACAACTTTTTACAGATATAGAAACCAATCAACTTCTAGACCTAAAGCAATCAGAGGCTACCGAAACTTACCACCCCAAAAAACAACCCAATACTAACACCTTGCTAAAGGAAGTACCAAATAATTTTATAGCTCACCAAGAAAATACTTACTCAGATTTTGATTTTGAAGGTCTTATCCAAAAAAAATTATCTCAAGAAGGTCCTGCCATTGCTGTTGGAGATGTTAATAATAATGGACAAGACGATATTTTTATTGGAGGTGGAAAAAATCAAGAAGCTCAACTTTACATCAACAAAGGTAATGGCAATTGGGAAGTGTACAACACAGGCCAGTTTGAAAATACAGCTCATCTAGAAGATACAGCTGCAGCATTTTTTGATGCCAACGGAGATGGTAACCTGGACCTAATGGTAGGCAATAGTGGTAACGAAGTCAACCGTAAAGAAAAGTATGCTGTAAGGCTATATCTCAACGATGGAAAAGGCAATTTTTCTTTATCAGAAAAGAAGATTCCTTACACCAACAACAATATCTCTGTAATAGCGCCTTACGATTTTGATGGAGATGGAGATGTAGATGTGTTTATAGGCTCCAGAAGTGTAGTGGGCACTTACGGTATAAATCCTGAACATTTATTTTTAGAAAATACAGGAGATGGAGACTTTAAAGATGCAACCGAACGCTACGCCTACGACCTCAAAGACGCAGGAATGATAACCCATGCCGTTTGGGAAGATATAGATGGCGATTCTAAGAAAGACTTGATAACCGTTTCCGATTGGGGAACGCCAAACATTTATCTAAACTCTGGTAGAGACCTTACCAAATTAAAATCCAACCTAGATAACTATCATGGTTGGTGGGAGACTGTAACTGTTGCAGATATCAACAACAATGGAAAAATGGATTTGATTTTAGGAAATCAAGGCAACAATACATTGTACAGAGCTAACCAAGAAGAGCCTATGAAAATGTGGGTAAACGATTTTGATAATAACGGTACAATAGAGCAAATCTTTACAAGACATATCAATGGAAAAGACTATCCATTACACATGAAAAAAGAGTTAACGGGTCAAATTGTATCCTTGAAAAAGAAAAATATTAAAGCATCTGAATATGCTAAAAAAACTATTCAAGAGCTATTTAGTGAAGATATTATAGAGACTACCTTACTCAAACAAGCCAACACCTCAGAAACCTTAATTGCTTTAAATAATGGTGATGGAGACTTTACAGTTAAAAAATTACCAAACAGAGTTCAATTTTCTTCTATGAATAGCATCCTGTGTCTAGATTTGAATGATGATGGCTATAAAGACCTTGTAATGGGTGGAAATAATCATGAATTCAAGCCACAATTTTCTAGGCTAGATGCCAGTTATGGCGAAGTGCTTTTGAATGATGAAAACACTAATTTTGAATGGCAAGAACATTCAGTATCAGGGTTTTTTGTAAGAAACGAAGTGAAACATATTAAACTTGCCAATAGCAAAGATGGCAAGATGTATATAATTGTTGTAAGAAATGACGATAGTCCCAAAATTTTTGAAATCAAAAACTAATATATTATTCTTATTAGTCGGTTTGTTCTTTTTCTTTGCTTGCAAAGAAAAAGATGAAGCAGTATTTAAACTTATTTCATCTGAGCATACTGGCGTTTCTTTTTCAAATCAAATTACAGAAACAGAAGACGTTAATATTCTAGATTACATGTATTTCTACAATGGTGGAGGAGTTGCAGTTGGAGATATCAATAATGATGGCCTGCCAGATATATTCCTTTCTGGAAATCAAGTAAAAAATAAGCTTTACCTCAATAAAGGTAATCTGGAGTTTGAAGATATAACTGAACAAGCAAAAGTAGAAGGAAATAGCACTTGGAATACAGGTGCTGTTATGGCAGACGTGAATGGTGATGGACTCCTAGATATCTATGTGTGTGCGGTTGTGGGTATAAATGGTTTTAGAGGTCATAACGAATTGTACATCAACAATGGCGATGGCAGCTTTACAGAGTCAGCAAAGGAGTATGGCCTGGACTTAGACACGTTTAGCTCCTCTGCGGTTTTTTTTGACTACGACCTCGACGGAGACCTCGATATGTATTTGCTCAATCATGCTTTGCACACATCAGAGTCTTTTGGAAATGTGAATGTGCGTAACGAACGAAATTACCAAACCGGCGATAAACTATTTAGAAACGATAATGGAAAATTTGTAGATGTTAGCGAAGAAGCTGGCATATTTGGAGGTGTCAATGGCTATGGTCTTGGAATATCGGTATCCGACTTCAACAATGATGGCTACCCAGATATTTATGTGGGGAATGATTTTCATGAAGATGATTATTATTATGTGAACAACGGTGATGGCACATTTACTAATCGACTAACCGAACATTTTGGACATACTTCTCGATTTACCATGGGTATAGACGCTGCAGATATAAACCA
>PXBV01000208.1 GCA_003565575.1 Psychroflexus sp.
AGCAGTCGAATTCGCCATCGTCCTGCCGCTGCTCATCTTTTTATTCCTGGGTATCACTGAATTTGGCATAGCTTACTACAACAAGCAGGTGCTGACCAATGCCAGCCGGGAAGGTGCCAGGGCGGGGATAGTCGACGGCACCACCAATGAAGAGATAGTTCAAATAGTTTCTGATTATGCCGACAGAGTAATAACCTTTGGAGATACAACAGTTTTGATAGAACCGAAGCTAAATAGTGGCGGTGAATATCGTGAGGTGAGTATTGAGATTATATACGACTACTTTATTCTTTCGGGATTTAAAATTTTCGGTGCTAATTTTGGTCCTAAATTAAGTATTGGTGCTTCGACTACAATGAGAATGGAAAAATTTTCTGATTAGCAGGGTATAATATATGCGTTTCATATTTAAAAAATTGATTCTTAAAAAAAATAAAAACCAGAGAGGTGCTACAGCGGTAGAATTCGCCATTGTAATCATGATTTTTATATTAATAGTATTTGGAATCATTGAGTTCGGACTTTTAATGTACAATCAGCATGTTGTAACCAATGCAGGAAGAGAGGGAGCAAGAACAAGTATAGTTTATAAGTCTGGGCTAGAAGAAGAGCAAACCAAAGAAATTGTAGAGAATTATGGAAAGCAATATATTGTAAGCTTTGGTGATAAGATATTTGATGTAAAAGTTTTTACTTCGATTAATGAAAAAGATCAGGAAGAAGAAAACGATCAAGAGAATGGTCATGAAGAAGATAATTTAAACATATGCGTTAATTCTGGTGACTATTTACATATAACTGTAGATTACCAATATGACTTTCTCTTACTACCTTTCAACAAAGAATTATCTTCTACAACTACTATGAGATGTGAATAAATAAGGAAGGTTATGCAATATGCAGTATAAAATAAAATGTTTAAATTTTTTTATAGATGAAAGAGGCGCTATAGCAATAATAGCTGCCTTAGTGGTTTTTTTTGTTTTAATAGGAATTGGTGCATTAGCAGTTGATGTCGGCAGAATGACAACAACAAAAAATGAATTACAAAATTCAGCAGATGCCGGAGCTCTAGCTGGCACTTCAGTGCTTTTCATAAAGGATTACGACGATAATTTATGCTATAATGATGCACCAAGTTTTGAAGCTGTCAAGTTAAAAGCTAGAGAGGCAGCAGAAAAAAATGTAGCGTTTGGGAAAAAGGCTGATGTTGAAAAAGTAGAAGTTGGCCATTGGGGTTTCGGTGGTATTGGCTTTACTCCGTTTAAAACAGTAGATGAAAATAAATTGATAATGCCGTCTGAGCTTTTGGGCTATATGACAAAACAGAACATTGGCAAAGATAACTATCAATTGCTGAATGAGATGAATGGTAGTGGTGATGATAGTGAACAACGTTTTTTTGTTAATGCGGTCAGAGTTAAAACAACAAATGACAACGATTCAGGGTTTTTCTCAAATATATTTAAAATTGAAAATCCTACTCCGATATCAGCACATGCTGTAGCTTTCATTGATTCTGCTGGTGCCTGGGCTGAAAATCATTTTGACTATCCAATTGGTGTCTGTGAAGAATCCTTAGATGGTGAATTTTGCAATACTGGCAGAATGTTAGAAGATAATGTGGAAGGAGATACAGCACAATGGACTAACTTTTCACAGCCATGTGTGACAACAAATCCTTCAAATATGGCCCCTATTCTAGATACTTGTGGAGCAGGCAATCCTGATCCTATCGCGCCTGGAGAAATCGGAACTACATTGGGAGTAACAACTCCTGTCTTTGAAAAAATGAAAGATTGCTGGATAAGTGAAAATGATGGTGGTCTTGTGAATTGCAATCCAGGTGAGAAAAAAAGTTTTCCTACCCCAACACAACCTTGGTCAATGTTAGTGCCTGTTCTAAAATGTAATGCAGGCGAACCTAACTGTAGAGAACTTGTATCTGCTATGCATATTAATGTTTTATGGATGCTTGGAGATGGAGTTAAGCCTGAAGAAAATTCCCCTTGTGTGATGGGTCCTCTTGATAATGAAGAAGATTATAATAATTATCCTGAATGGAAATATTATGAGGATGAAATTGTTACTGAAGGTTGCAAAAAATTTAATGACCAAATTGATAATACAATAGAGGAATCTATGCATGCATTAGGAGAAGAATGGACTAGCAGTAGATGGCAAGGTGAACAATATTATGAAGAAAGTATGGCTCGCTGGGATTGTTTTGTAAATCATTTTGGAATAAAAACTCCATCAGGAAAACCAGCTTACTTTGCAAAAAAAACTATTTATTTTGCACCTGATTGTACACGTACAGATGAAGCCGGATTTATAGGAGGAGAATATTTCTTTGGCGTGTTTTCAGAAGTACCTGTATTAGTAGAATAGTTAGTAATTCTGTTGAAGATAAAATAAATATATGTAAAAGCTATAATCAAATTTTGAGATTAATTCCACGCTGAAAAACAGTTTTATCTTAATAAACACTGGAGCCTTAATCCTGATCTCTTGACCTTCAGAAGGTCTTTTGCAGGCATAACATAAAAATATTAATAAAATATTTAAGGACAAGACAAATACTAAATGCCATCAAACATATACAGAATCCGCGTGCATGTCGACAACCTGCTTCTGCGCAGGCATATTGAAGAGGCTGTACTCAAAAAATCTGAATTTATAATTCAGGACGTTAAGGATTCCGAAAA
>PXBV01000268.1 GCA_003565575.1 Psychroflexus sp.
ATACCGTAATATTCCATTGAAGCTGAAATTCCTGTTCTATAAAAGCCTTCTGGACTTTCAGAAATCCAGTTACGATGAGCTGCTTCAGCAAGAATAAAATTTAATTCTGAAAAGCTTAAAGATAGGTTAGCTTCCGCTTCTGCATCTTCAATATACCTGCTGTTCAACGCTGAGCCTTCACCATTTGTAAGTCTAGCTACGTTGGTATTTAAAGTAGCACTACCTCTAAGGCCTGAGTAACTTTCAAAATCTGATGGATCTGCATTGCTAGAATTACTATCTGGTGCAGCCATTTCAAAAAGGCGTGGATCTTGTAAAGACTTTAATCGCTCTACAAAGGTTTCTTCTAAAATATAAGAAGTAGTTATAGATGCATTTCTCCAAAATGGATACACATTCCCTGTTTCTTCAGAATAAGTAAACCTTGCATTATCAGCATTAGACTGCATAATTGGGTAAGTATTGGGGTTGGAGACTATGGTATTGAATCTTGAAGCTAAGTTGAGATTTGGCTCATTTTCTTTTAAGGATAAACTCATGAGTACTCGCAAATGAAAGCTATTGATAAGTTTTTTCCATTTTAACAAATCTCCATCATAAACCACATCTCCATTAATTGGAGGTCCCGTAAGGTCTAACCTAGCGTTAGCGTCTTCTAATAAATCTAAAATACTTAGATATACATCTTCCTGCAAATCGTAAGCGGGTTCAAAATTTCCTGTTTCTGCCTGCATTGCTTCAGATAACGGAATATCGCCGAATTGTCTAGTTATTTGCTCGTAAATAAAAGCTTCAAAAAATTTAGCTATGGCTATAAAACTTTCATTCTGAACATTTTCTGCTTCCTCTTCCATTTTTTTGACCTGCCTTAAATTGTTGTAAAACCCAAAACTCGCTCTATCCCACCCGTAGTATTGTGCATCTTCTGCTAAATTCACATTCACAAGGTGTCTACACGCTAAAGACGCGCTTAAGCTGATGGAATTGAGAGTGCTAATCTCAATGTTTGTTAGCAAAGAGCCTGGATTGGCTTGCGTTGTTCTGTTGGGGTCATTTTGAAATTCATCATAATCTTGACATCCCCAAAGAAATGCAAAACATAAAACTAAAAGTGACTTATAAAATGTTTGTAACGTTCTCATCGATTCTTTAAAATTTAGCATTGAAGTGAATTCCAAAATTCCTCATAGATGGAGTTTGCATATTCTGGTCTAAGCCAGAATCTGGGTCTAAGTAGTCTACTTTGGCCCAAAGTGCTAAATTCCTTCCTATAAGTGAAATGGTTGCGGCTTCCAGAAATGAGTTTTCCAAAACTTTAGAAGGAAAATTATAACTTAAACTCACTTCTCGTAATTTCAAAAAGGACATGTCATAGTAATGGTTACCATAAGCTCTGGAGTGGTAAGTCGTCATGTAATCTTCGTAGTTTACCACTTGTTCATTCGGTGCATATTCACGTGTGTCATTAATGATATTTCCAGCGGTATCGTATTGAACATCTCCACCAACTACCACTACGCCATCTGCAATATAGTTACTTACACCACTAGCAGAGGCCGCTCTAAATTCATTGATAGAACCCGGGTGCACGCCAGCCCACCACATATTCCTAAGGGTTTTACTTTCTGCTAGGCCACCTATTCTACCGTCAACACCTACAAACAGATTAAAATCTTTGTACCTAAAGTTATTTAGAAAGCCGTAAACCCAATCGGGATCTCTAAAGCCAATATGTCTATTAAACGGGTCTCTTATGTTGATTCCATTATTTCCAATAATGGGCTGTCCATCTGGAGTTTCCTGCCAAACCGTAGTGAAAAGTTTATCAACACGATCACCTTCAACCAATTGACCGATGTTTTCTGCTTCACTTATTTCACTGATATACGTTCTATATTGACTTAAATTAAGCGTTACATCCCATCCAAAATTTTGATTTTTTATGGGGCTGGCTCGAGTTATCAATTCAAAGCCTTTTTTCTCAAATTCGTTGGCGTTAATTAACCTTGAAGAGTAGCCAGAAGCTAACGAAATTGGAACGTTAGTGAGGTTATTAAAATTTCTGACGTAAATTAAATTAGCATCAAAACTCAATCGGTTTTCAAAAAAACCAACCACCAAACCACCTTCAAAAGCTGATGAGGTTTGCGGACTTAAATCTGGACTTATCAAATTACCCGGAAAAACTAAAGAGGCGTTGTTTTGCCAATTGATACCACTATTATAAGCAGCAATATGAGAGTATGTACCTCCAAAATCTCCGTTGGAGACTTCTGCCCAACTTCCTCTAAGCCTTAAATTTGAAATAGGCTCTGGTAAGTCAAACATTTTGCTAGGCACATAACTCAAAGAAACCGATGGGTAAAAAAATGAATTGTTTTGTTGAGGAAGAGTTGTTACCCAATCATTTCGTCCCGTAAAATTGAGGTAGATTGAATTTAGAAAGCTTAAGTCTATGGTTGCGTACACCGAACTAATTCTAGATTCTGAAGCAGAATTACTCCCTTGGACGGCGTTTCTAGAATTGGCAATATTATAAAAATTAGGAACATTTAAACCATTAGTACTTACAGTAGAAGCTACATTACTTCTGTATAAATTTGAAAATCCTAAGGTAGATTGAAAGCTGAAATCTTCTGAAATAATTTTACTGTAATTAAAGTAGATATCGGTATTAAAATCAAAGCTAGAATTATAGGATTG
>PXBV01000248.1 GCA_003565575.1 Psychroflexus sp.
ATTTAACCCCTGCATTAAACATAATATGTGATTGTAATACATCCGTTCCTCCTGTATGAGAAGCATCCAATGAGGATGTTGCCATAGCGCGGGCACCTCCTGTAAGTAAAACATACTGACCTAGAGGAATATCTAAGCCTAAACCAGCATTAGCAAAACCAGTACTAGGGGCTGCAATAGACGGTTCTGTGCTTTGGTAACCTGATAGTGTATTGAGATATCCACCACCCAAGATAAGATAAGGATTTACACCTCGACCATCATTCAATTTCGCTCTGAATTCTAGACCATACATATTGAGTTGGTCAAAATCATCAATACCTAAAATTTCATTCGTTCCATGAAAATAAAACCCACGAATACCAACATATTCTGTAAAATCCAAACCAGCATAACCTCCAATCATCCAGGTGTCTCTATATAAAGAGTTAGCATCAAAATTTACATACGCAACACTAGGTTCAAGAGCCAATGTCCATCCTTTGAAGTTTCCTTTATAATTATCTAAAACTGCCCGATCTAAACTTGAAAGTTCACCAGGTTTCCGTCCTCCCAGATATACTTGAAGACCAGCCATTGCACCAAAATTAAGACTTTGGTCACGATTGGTTTCTGTAGGGTCTACACCAAATTCACTTTGATTGGAGGCAGTAAGCAAATGTCTTGGCGCATCACTATTGAAACCTAAAGCTCGACCCTCCACAATCAAATTAAGACGGTCCGTTATAGCAAACCTTAAGCCTAAACCAGCTGACGCATATATTTGATCAAAACTGTTACCCTGATCTGGATTAAGGCTTTGTATACCTGTACCTAAGGTGAAGTAAGGGCTAAAGGTATTATTGGATAAATTTATTTTTAATTCACCGCCATATCGAGTGAGGTTAGCATCTTGTCGCTCAAAACTTGCATTTGAAAAGTTGTCCAGTCCAAAAGAAGAAAATGAAGTGGTTAAACTTCTTGAAGTTTGAAAAAGACCTCTCAATTCTAAAAATTCACCAAACCCAAAACCCACAGTACCTCCATAAAGAAAATCATCTGCGAGTCCAGCGTTACTGTCCCACCAAACATACTCTGCAGTTGGTGATATGGTAAAACTTACATCTTCTACTTGAGCATAAATTGAATTTTGATCAAAAATCAATACAGTAAAAACCATAACAAAATAAAAGGCAAAAATTTTCATATTTTCATTTTTAAGGTATTACAAACCTACAACGAAAAAATCTTTCAAGCTTTATTTCATATAAACCATATTTTCAACTAATTTTATAAAAAATTTAGTTTGACATTATATTTTCGACATACATTTTGTTTTTTGATAGTAACTATGTGTTATGGAAGCCTCTATTCTCAAGTTGGGGAAGTGGTCATTTCAGAAGAAAATATTCAGCGTTTAGCCTATAAGTTATATGAACTTAAGTTAGAACGTAATGCTACTAATAAAAGCTTTGATGAATTAGACGATGATATTGAATTGAAAATACAAATTCAAAAGTATAATATCATTAATGATACCCTTATTATTGTTGAAAAATCTGGAATCAAAACCATTCAAGAAGTAGAAGAGACTATAAAAGGTGAAGATTTGGATACCGCATTTGTTTATAAAGAAAAAATCAACGATGCTAAAGAATCTGCATTTTATGAGGAACATTTGAAATTGAGTGAATTGATTCTTCAACAATTGGATACGTTAAGTGCTAGAGTGGGGCGTCTAGAACAACGAAAAAACTCAGCCATAGAAACTTTTGAAGAGGTTAATATTTCTCCTAGTTCAGCCATAACACCTGAAGATTTAAGAAATCAATTTCTGCAACTATCTGGAGTAATTGCAGCCAATCAAGCGGCGAATCAACGCAGTTTTTCAAGAATGAACACTAAGCTAGATTCGTTAATCGCTTTATATGCAGAAACTTCTAGTATAGATACTATAGCTGCTGTAGCAGAGGACTCGCTAAGTATAAAACAAGACAGTATTTTGCAGCTAGAAGATGATCTTCAAATACTGGAAAAATCACTTGACACTATGCCACTTCGCGATACTACTTTTGTGTTCGAAACGCAATTTATAGAAGTTCCCATCTCTGGTGAGACCAAGTATATAGATAGCTTAGAGTCAGCTTACAAAGCGCGAGTAGAAAAGTATGAATCATTTTCTGAAACTATTTATTTTGAAAATAATAGTATTGCTATACAAGACGATTTCAAAGATCAAATTATGGAAATCATAACTATACTAGATAAAGAGGATAAAGTAGATGTGATGATAGAAGGTTATGCTAGTAATACCGGGTCTGTAACCTACAACCAAGAAATATCCTTAAGACGTGCTGTGGCTTTAAAAACCTTTTTAATGGAAAAAGGCATCCCTCCAAAACGTATTCTCACCGATTATAAGGGCATTGATTATGAGGCAGAAACTCCCGCAGAAGCCAGAAGACTTGATGTGCGTTTTGTGATAAGAAAGTAAAGTTAGAGTTATTGACCTACCAAAATTTAATCGTATAATGATTTTAAGCTAACCTGTAGTACTTGTAATATCTTTTGATTTGCTCTAAAAGATATTATGAAAAAAGGTTTACTTACAATTTTAGCCATTTTAATTATTCTCATTGGATGGATGTTTTGGGCAACTTCTGGGCATCTTAATGAAGAGGAATTAAGCCAAATAACCGCTTCAGAGGATTATCAACCC
>PXBV01000308.1 GCA_003565575.1 Psychroflexus sp.
GACTCCAAAGTTGTAGTTGTAAGTCAAAGTGCTAACTCAAAATATCTAGCTCCTTTAGTTTCAATAAACCTAGAAGCCGGTTATGCCTCCAATGTGGTAGCTTTACCAGAACTAGATGATAGGTTTTTTGTAGAAAGAACCGCTTTCACCAACAAGGCTTTTAATAAAACCTCTATTGCTACAGACATCAAACTTATTGGATTATCAAGTAATGCCTATGGTTTAAAAGAAAATGAAGTTTCTATTTCTGAAGAAGAATTTTCTCCACAATTAAGTGATAAAAACTTCGGCATTGAAGTTGTTTCTGTGGATAAAAATAGAGACAAAGTGAGTATTGCTGATGCGGAAGTGGTAGTATCTGCCGGACGTGGAATGAAAGGCCCAGAAAATTGGGGAATGATAGAAGAACTCGCCGATGTTCTTGGTGCAGCAACAGCCTGCTCTAAGCCAGTAAGTGATATGGGATGGCGATCTCATGGTGAACATGTAGGGCAAACTGGAAAACCAGTAGCTACCAATCTATACATTGCTATTGGCATTTCTGGAGCTATACAACACCTTGCGGGAATTAGTGCTTCCAAAAATAAAGTAGTTATAAATACAGACCCGGAAGCACCATTTTTTAAAGCAGCTGATTACGGAATAGTAGGTGACGCTTTTGAAGTAGTTCCAAATTTGATTGAAAAACTAAAGGAATTTAAAGCAAATAACTCATAATTTTTTTAAATTGTGCCCCTTAAAGGGCGGTCTAATTTTAAGATGTCCTTGAAGTTAGACCGCTTTTTTTATTCAATAAAATGAAGTATGAGCTTAGCTAGACTTAGCATAAAAGGAATTTCTTACAGTCAAACTCAAAACGGTGCCTATGCCTTACTCCTGAGCGATATGGATAGCGACAGGCAGCTGCCCATTGTTATTGGAGCTTTTGAGGCTCAATCTATTGCTATTGCTTTAGAAAAAGAGATTAAACCCCCACGACCACTTACACATGACCTTTTTAAAACCTTTGCAGAAAGGTTTCAAATTAATGTCAAACAAGTTATTATTCATAAACTTGTGGATGGCATTTTTTATTCTAGTTTAATTTGTGAACGGGATGGAATAGAAGAAACCATTGATGCAAGAACAAGTGATGCTATTGCACTTGCATTAAGGTTTGATGCGCCCATTTTTACTTACAAAAACATTTTGGATAAAGCTGGTATTTATTTAGGAGACAAAAGTCAATCAACAGATGTTTACAGCTCCGAAAACTTAAAATCTCAAGAAACATCAACTTCTAAAGAACAAAAAACAAGCTTCAAAAGCGAGTTTAGCAAAATGACAACTAAAAAACTCAACGAAATTCTTGAAAAAGCAGTTAATGAAGAAGATTATGAAAAAGCTGCTAAAATTCGAGATGAAATTTCTAAACGAAGCTAAAGAATGAAAAACATTACTTTAGCCTTGCTGCTGTACCTTCCTTGCTTATTATTCTCTCAGAATTTTGATGGTGATTGGAATATAAGCTTAGATACTACTACAAAATCAAGCCAATTCTTTGAAAATGCACAGAGTATAAGCTTTAAAGACTCTTTGTATACGATTCAAGACCAAAATAAAAACTTAGTTCATAAAGGGTATTTCAGTCTTGAGGAAAACCAACTTAAACTAAGTCCATTTTTGAGGAGTTTAAATGAAGTTGAATTTCATACTGAAGTCAAATCAGACTCTATAATTGCTATTAATTCTAATGAATATGATGTTGTTCTAAAAAGTTTATCAAAAGTAGATAAAACTCAAAAAGAAACCCTTGAGAATTCAAAAGTCATAATAGCTAATCAGAATTTCAGCTTTACTAGTTTATGGAGAGGCGTTCTTGGGATGATAAGCTTATTGCTTATAGCTTTCTTATTGAGTAGTAATAGAAAGGCAATCAACTGGAAAACAGTTGGCTTTGGCCTGTTAGCACAATTGATTCTAGCAGTTGGTGTATTAAAAATTCCGTTTGTTCAATCTACATTTGATTTTGTAGGAAATATTTTTGTAAAGATTTTAGATTTTACAGCAGCAGGTAGTGAATTCCTTCTTGGAGATTTAATGGACACTAGCACGTATGGATATATTTTTGTTTTTCAAATATTACCCACAATTATTTTCTTTTCAGCATTAACTTCAATTTTATTTTATTTAGGAATCATTCAAAAAATTGTAAGTGCTTTGGCTTGGGTACTCACCAAATTACTTGGTATATCTGGCGCTGAGAGCTTAAGTGTAGCTGGTAATATTTTCCTAGGCCAAACAGAAGCTCCACTTATGATAAAAGCATACTTGGACCGCATGACTCGCTCAGAAATTCTTTTAGTGATGATTGGCGGAATGGCCACCGTTGCTGGAGGTGTGTTGGCTGCCTATATTGGGTTTTTGGGCGGAGATGATCCTGTGATGCGATTAGCCTTTGCCAAACATTTATTAGCGGCATCAGTAATGGCTGCTCCTGGTGCTATAGTTATCTCTAAAATACTTTACCCACAACAAGCCAAAGTGAATACTAATGTTGAGGTATCATCAGAAAAAATAGGCTCCAATATCCTAGATGCTATTGCCAATGGGACTACTGAAGGCTTAAAGTTGGCAGCAAATGTAGCTGCTATGCTCTTGGTGTTTGTCGCTCTAATAGCTTTTATCAATTATGGATTTGAAAAA
>PXBV01000017.1 GCA_003565575.1 Psychroflexus sp.
ATACCTACGCGCAGCATTTCTTCAGCCAATAAAGGAATATCAAACCGATTGCTGTTATAGCCTGCCAAATCGCAACCTTTTATCATGGCATTTATTTTGGGTGCAAGCTGCTCAAATTTGGGCTCATTGGCCACATCTTCATCGCTAATGCCATGAATGGCAGTGGTTTCTTTAGGAATTGGGATACCCGGATTTACTTTCCAGGTATAGCTTTCTTTATTATTATTTTCAAAAACTTTTAAGATGGATATTTCAACAATTCTATCTTTTGAAATATTAGTGCCTGTGGTTTCCAGATCAAAAAAGCAAATAGGACGATTTAATTTTAATTCCATTACAGATGATTTTTTACAAAGTTAGAATTTGAATTCAAAGAAAGCGTGTATTAACTAAAATTTGAAGAATAATTTGAAGATGAAACTGCAAATACAGCTAAATTCAAAAAAATGTTTAAATTAACCATCAAAACAAGCTTATAAAGATGTCGCTAAAATTTGTATCCTATATGAGTTATCAGTCTCGTATAATGTCAAAAAAGAGTATTGAAGATTTTTTATTTCAAGTAAGAGAAAAGAACAAAAGCCTAACCATTACCGGCATTTTACTACTTATCCAAGGAAAATTTGTTCAATATATAGAAGGCCCTGCTGAAGAAATAGACAAGGTTTACACATCCATTAGTAAAGACTCTAGACATACAGATATGATTCTTTTGGATTCTGGAGACTTAAAAGAACGCCAATTTGAAAATTGGTCTATGGCTTACAAAGAAGTAACCGATAAACAAATCAAAGATATTATTGGTAGAGAAGAATTGAATTTAGAAGATATATTTCTGGGCAAAACAAAATCTGAAAACCACCCAGTTCTGGAGGTTTTATATAATTTTGTAAAAACACTTTCATCTTAACTACCTTAAATTCAGAGTAAAGACTTTTGAAATTTAAAGAATTGACTAAATATCTTAGCTACCGCTATTTATAATCAATTACTCATCAAATTATAACTCTCCACAAACCTGATACTGTATGTAGTTTGTATTCAACAACATCATCAAAATTAAAATACAGCTTCAAAAACTATCAGAATAGATGAATTACTACATCTTTACTTATCCAATAAAATCTTTTGCTAGAGATGAGTATCTTTGCGAGTTATTAGAGTAGATATGAAATTTGAATTACTAAGTACAGACCCCAATTCTAAAGCAAGAGCTGGACAACTTACAACAGACCACGGTCTTATTGAAACTCCCATATTTATGCCAGTGGGTACCATTGCCACTGTAAAGGGCGTCCATCAGAGAGAGTTGAAGGAAGAAATCAATCCAGATATTATTTTAGGAAACACCTACCATTTGTACTTGAGGCCAGGTACTGGTATTTTAAAGAAAGCTGGCGGACTCCATAAATTCATGAATTGGGATAGAAATATACTTACCGATAGTGGTGGTTACCAAGTGTATTCTCTGTCTGCCAACCGGAAAATTAATGAACAAGGAGTGAAGTTCAAGTCTCATATAGATGGCTCCATGCACCTTTTTACTCCAGAAAGTGCTGTGGATGTTCAGAGAGAAATAGGAGCTGATATTATCATGGCTTTTGATGAGTGTACGCCTTATCCTTGCGAATACAATTATGCTAAGCGCTCTATGCATATGACGCATAGGTGGCTTGACCGCTGCATGTCACACATGAAAAAAACGTCACCGCTATACGGTCATGAACAAACCTTATTCCCTATTGTTCAGGGAAGTACTTACAAAGATTTGCGACAGCAATCTGCAGAATATATTGCCAATGTTGGTGCAGAAGGAAACGCCATTGGCGGATTATCTGTAGGTGAGCCTGACGATGAAATGTATGCCATGACAGAGGTCGTCACAGAGATTTTGCCTGAAGACAAACCAAGATACTTGATGGGTGTGGGTACGCCAGCAAATTTATTGGAGAATATTGCTTTGGGTGTGGATATGTTTGACTGTGTCATGCCTACAAGAAATGCCAGGAACGGAATGCTATTTACTTCTGAAGGGACCATCAATATCAAAAACAAAAAGTGGGAAGACGATTTCTCTGAACTTGACCCAGCGGGTTACACTTGGGTAGATACGGAATACACAAAAGCTTACTTAAAGCATTTATTTTCTGTAAAAGAACTATTAGGCAAACAAATTGCTACTATTCACAATTTAGGGTTCTATCTTTGGTTAGTGAGAGAAGCAAGACGACAAATTTTGGCTGGCACCTTTAGAACTTGGAAAGATTCAATGGTAAAAAAAATATCTGTAAGACTTTAAATCTATAGCTTTTGAAAATAATAGACTGGTACATTTTAAAACGCTATCTACTCACATTTGTGGCACTCCTGCTTATGTTTATCCCTATTGGGATAATTGTGAATTTGTCTGAGAAGATTGATGATCTTACAGAAAACGACGTTCCTATTGAAGAAATTTTCACCTTTTATGGGAACTTCACTATTTACTTTGCCAATCTACTCTTCCCCATTTTTCTTTTTTTATCCATTATTTGGTTCACCTCCAAATTAGCTAACAATACAGAAATTATTGCTATTTTAAGTTCTGGCATATCATTTTGGAGGTTTTTAAGACCTTATTTTATTGGAGCTACATTGGTTTGTGGAGTTGCTTTGATTTTCACAATGTATTTGGTACC
>PXBV01000082.1 GCA_003565575.1 Psychroflexus sp.
CATACCATTAGAGGTATTGTGAATCATGGGATGTACCAACGTTATCATCATGACGTCGTGGGTGTAAATTCAAGATTAGACAGTATACAAGCAGCTATACTTGATATCAAATTAAAGCAGCTGGATGACTATGGAGCCAAAAGACAAAATGCTGCACGTCATTACACAGAAGCCCTTAGCAAATCTGAACATATAGAAACTCCAAAAGCCTCTACTTATAAAAACTGTGACAACTCCAAAGGTATTTGTGATACTTGTGATTGTCATGTTTTTCATCAGTATACCATAAAGATCAAAAATGGTAAACGCGATCAGCTTGCCTCTCATTTTCAAGAAAAAGGAATACCGCATGGAATTTATTATCCTATTCCTTTACATCTTCAAAAAGCTTATAAGGATGAACGCTATGATGAGAATGAATTTAAAGTCACCAATCAATTGGCAGATGAAGTGATTTCTTTACCTATGCACACAGAGCTAGACAAAGAACAGATTGAATATATTACTTCTGAAATCATAAAAGTCGTAGGATAGGCCAATGACTCAACTTGGTTTAACTAACACTTTTCAATGCTTATAATCATTATAAAGTCTTGTAATCCAGTTTTTATGAATTACAAGACTTTTGTTTTAAAAGTGAATACCCCAGTAAGTTTAAACCTTAAGCTTTGAATTTTTTAAGGGTGAAAAATTCATTTAACGAAAATAAATTACATTGCAGAGCGTTTCAAAACAGGTGTTAAAGAGGTATCATGAGACTTAAGGTAGTTTTTTGTTTAGTTATTTTGGGGTTACCTTTTGCTGCATTTTCCCAAATTGGAGGTAGAAACACTTATCAATTTTTGAATTTACCAGTTTCACCAAAAATTTCTGCTTTAGGTGGGAAAAATGTGACTTCATATTCTTCAGATCCAAGTAATGCTTTAGCAAACCCTGCTTTAATCAACTTTGAGATGCACAAACAAATGGCTGCAAATTACATGAATTATTTTTCAGACATCAATTATGGAACAGCGTCTTATGCTATGGATGTGGGAAGAAGAACCCAGATGATTCAAGCAGGTGTTACCTATTTGGATTATGGAACGTTTAATGGATTTGATGAGTCTGGCAACTCTACCTCAGATTTTGGAGGACAAGAGGCAGCTTTATCTTTAGGTTACGCTAGAAGATTAGGTAGAACAGATTTTTATGCTGGAGTTAATGTAAAGCTAATTTCATCAAAACTTGAACAGTATACGTCTTTTGGTGGAGCTTTGGATCTTGGCTTAAGCTACATTTATCCAGAGTGGGATTTGATTATCTCTGGGGTGGCACGGAATATAGGAACTCAATTTAAACCATTTAATGAAATACGAGAATCTTTGCCATTTGAAGTTATTTTAGGTATTTCTCAAAAACTTAATAAAGCACCCATACGTTGGCATGTAACGCTAGAAAACATGCAACAATGGAATGTCGCTTTTAGGAACACAGCAAGAGATGAAGAAGATTTAGCTGGAAATATTACTGCAGATAATCCTAGTTTTATCAATAACGCCTTTAGGCATGTCATTGTAGGTGCAGAGCTTTTTCCTGATGGAGTTTTTAGTCTTCAATTTGGATATAATTTTAGAAGAGGAGAGGAGTTGAGAATCCAAGACCAGCGCTCATTCTCTGGACTTACAGGAGGTCTTAGTATTCAATTCAATAAATTTAGATTTAGTTACTCCTATGCGCAATTCAATAGAGCTGCAAGTTCAAATTTCTTTGGCTTAAATCTTGACTTGTGATCATTTTTCTAATCCTTTCTCACAAAGTCTGTAATTAAATAGCTTAAAAGTTGACATTGACCTTCTAAATTTTGATTTTGAAAACCTGAAATCTGAAAAAACTGAGTCGATTCTTTACGAATAATTTTAATAAAAGTTCTCATATCTCTCACACTAAAGCCAGAAATTACCTCCAATTCTGCTGATAAACCTTGGATGGATGCAAAATCTAATTTGAAGCCTAAATTACCTTTTAAAAAGTCAATAGCATTTTTCAGTCTTATACATTTATCTAAAGTAGTGAGGTGTAAACAATCCTCATACAAATAATAATTTAAGTTTTTATGAGTGTCAAAGAATTCAAATTCAGATTCAGAAATGTAATTACTATGAACTCCAAAGGCATAGTATTTATTCAGATAGGTTGGGGTAAAATAATTTTGATCCTTGAGTTGATCAGAATCTTCAATATTCAAATTAATACGAGAAGACATTTCTAAAGCATTGCTACCTTTTTCATTAACTTTATGGATGGACTTCAACACGAGGTCAAAACTTTTATGGCAGCCTCCCACAATTATAGGTATTTTTTCAGCTGCAAAAATTTTAATGATTACGTCT
Source organism: Psychroflexus sp. (assembly GCA_003565575.1). Classification (GTDB taxonomy): domain Bacteria; phylum Bacteroidota; class Bacteroidia; order Flavobacteriales; family Flavobacteriaceae; genus Psychroflexus. Next base: position 2,373 of record PXBV01000082.1, read on the forward strand.
TGAATAATAACATCAAGCGTTTGATAATACAGCTTGATTTTTTCTGAATTTGTCTTGAATTGGTTTAATTTTTCTAGTAAGAGTTCATGATCTACTTCGCCTAAAACCAAAAGTTGATTCCCGCTATTAAACCTATTATCTTGAGTGCTTAAAAGATGCTCTAATGTATCTAAAAATACGTTTGAATGTTTAAATGAAACGATATTATCTTCCATGGAAAGCGTAGGTAAGCCAAGCAATACAAATTTTGCCTCTTGATTTCCTAGCTCTTCCCAACTCGAAAGTGTCTCTACGTTTTCACCAAATTTTATACCTTTAGATGTGCTGTTGATGAGCTTAATAATGGTAGAGGGAGAAGTGGTTTTAAAGAAGTCCATGGCGAATAATTTGAAGAATCAAGATATACAAAAATTACTTTCTGTGAAAATTTTAAATTCAAAATCAACAAGTTAAATCTAATGAATTAAATTTGAAAAAAAATGAAGATGAAAAAAGGACTTAATACCATATGTGTTCACACTGGAGATGTAGAAGATAAAGTATACAAAGGCGCAGTTTCTCCTATGTACTTGTCTACAGCTTATGCTTATGAAGGTTTAGAAAAATCTATGTATCCAAGATATTTTAATAGCCCAAATCAATTGATGTTGGCAAAAAAAATGGCAGCTCTAGAAAACGCACAATCTGCCTTGATTTTTGGAAGTGGAATGGCCGCTATCACCACTGCAATGTTAAGTGTTTTAAAATCTGGTGATCACGTGATTCTTCAAAACCAAATCTACGGTGGTACTCGCAATTTTATAGTAGAAGAATGTGTTCAATACGGTATTGATTTTGATTTTGTAGACGTCAATAATTGGTCTGAGTTAAAATCAAACTTAAGGCCTGAAACCAAGCTGATTTATATTGAAACTCCGTCCAATCCTTTATTAGAAATCACAGATATACAATCCATCTCAAGGCTTGCCCAAGAAAATGGGATACTCACAATGGCAGATAATACATTTGCGAGTCCAATTAATCAAAGACCCTTAGATTTTGGAATAGATATCGTGATACATAGTGCTACCAAATATTTGGGCGGCCATAGTGATATCACAGCGGGAGTTGTTGCTTCGTCTCATGCCATCATGGAAAAGGTTTTTTCTAAAGCTAAAAACTTTGGAGGAAATCTGGCAGATCAAACGGTTTGGCTTTTAGAGCGAAGTATGAAAACCTTAAACCTTAGAGTAAAACAGCAAACTGATAATGCTCAAATCATGGCCGAATTTCTTGAAGAGTCTGAATTTGTTGAGCGAGTCTATTATCCTGGTTTAAAATCCCATTCACAACATGACTTAGCGGCCTCTCAAATGCAAGGTTTTGGTGGTATGTTGTCTTTTGATCTTAGTCCAAAATGTGGTATTTCAAAATTCTTTGAGAGCCTTCAACTTATTAAGAATGTCTTGAGTTTAGGAGGCGTAGAAAGTACAGTTTTATCTCCAGAAAAGACATCGCATTCTCTTCTTTCTCAGAAAGATAGAGATCAACAAGGTATCAAATCGAATCTAGTCCGTTTTTCTGTAGGCATCGAAGATACCAAAGACTTAAAGCGAGATTTTCAAATGGCTTTTTCGTCTAGCCTATTGTAAGGTAAAAAACTATAAGGATTTCTTATTTTATTATAAGAATAGATGTTAAAAAAACATATGCTCAATCTTAGTTTTCTATTATTTTTGCTTTAAAGTAATAAATAACTTAAATTTTAAAAACATGTCAATAGTAGGTAAAAAATTTCCAGATTTAAAAGTTAACGCCATAGATGAAATGGGGGATACTTTCCAAATTAATGTTCTTGAAAAAGCTCAAAAAGAAAACAAAAAAATCTTATTATTTTGGTATCCAAAAGATTTTACATATGTATGTCCTACAGAACTACACGCTTTTCAAGAAGCTTTACCAGAATTTGAAAAACGAAATACTATTGTTATAGGAGCTTCATGTGATACAGCTGAAGTTCATTTTGCATGGTTAAATACTTCAAAAGATAATGGTGGTATAGAAGGCGTAAGTTATCCAATCTTAGCAGATTCTAACAGAAACTTAAGCAGTAGACTTGGTATTTTAGATGTTACCAACGAGCGTTTTGATGATGAAGAAGGTCATTTAGTTGTTGACGGAGACAATGTAACTTATAGAGCTACCTATTTAATCGATGAAGAAGGTACAGTTTTTCAAGAAAGCATTAACCATATGCCACTTGGTAGAAACGTAAAAGAATTTATTAGATTGATAGATGCATATACTCACGTACAAAAGCATGGAGAAGTTTGTCCTGCAAACTGGGAAGAAGGAAAAGAAAGTATGAAAGCTGACAGAGAAGGAGTTGCTTCTTATTTATCAAGTAACTAAATCTATCAGTTTTTTTGAAACTGAAATATTATTAAAAAAAGAAATATGTTTAAAGAATTAGATCAAGATAATTTAGCTGAATTTGTTAAGGATACCGAAACTGTTGTAGTACAATATTCTGCAACATGGTGCGGAAATTGCAGATTGATGAAGCCTAAATTTAAAAAGTTAGCAAGCGAAAATGAAGGTATTCCGTTTATAATGGTAGATGCAGAAAAATTTCCTGAATCTAGAAAATTGGCAACTGTAGATAATCTACCAACTTTTGCGACCTTCAAAAACGGAGAATTTAAAAACCAAGTTCAAACTAATAAGTTTGATTCCTTAAAAGAATTAGTCAATGAAGTTACCAATAATTAAACATTTTCAAAAAAACAACGATGTTCAAAAACTTGAACATACCATTGAAGTTTTAGAATCTTTTACAGAGCATAGATCAGTAAAGGAAGAGGAAATGGATGTTGTAGGTGAGTTGATCACCAATATAGCGGGTGCTATAGAAATGGATAAAATGGTGAAAGATGGCATGTCTGAAAAAGATGCAGCCAACACCTTTGCTCAACGTGTGTTGGGTTCTATAGACAGATAATTTAACTTAGAATTTTTAAACTAAAAAAAGGAGACTGATTTTTCAGTCTCCTTTTTTTTGGTCTAATACTAAACTTATAAATAAGCAAAGTCAATGAAGCGAAACTATTTTATCAACTACAACGCTGTAAATTACCCGTATACTTTATGACCAGACATTGATTTTACACAAAGGGTTTTGGGGAAAACTTAATGAGATATATAATGTTGTTTTGTGTATTAATTTTAATAATATTCACTCAAAATATATAGAATTAGCTAATTATATTAACTTTTAGGTAGTAAAATTTCATTAATTCACAGTATTATTTAGAAAAATGTATAATTTTATATATCTAAAATCTAATGTCTCTGACTATGCTTGTAAAAGTTTTTGGAAGTTCTGTATTCGGCGTTGATGCTGAAATTATTACTGTTGAAATTAATATGGAAAAAGGAATAGGTTACCATTTAGTTGGATTACCAGATAATGCTATTCGAGAAAGTAGTTTCAGGATTCAAGCGGCATTAAAAAACAACGGCTTTAAATTCCCGGGCAAGAAAATCATTGTTAATATGGCCCCAGCAGACATGCGTAAGGAAGGCTCTGCTTATGATTTAACCTTAGCTTTGGGAATTCTATCAGCCTCCAATCAAATTCAATCTGAGGAAATCGGACACTATATCATCATGGGTGAGTTATCTCTTGATGGGAGTTTACAGCCTATCAAAGGAGCTCTTCCTATTGCCATAAAAGCAAGGCAAGAAGGATTTAAAGGCTTTATTTTACCTAAGCAAAATGCTAAAGAAGCAGCTATTGTAGATGATTTAGAAGTGTATGGTGTAGAAACTATTAGTGAGGTGATAAACTATTTTGATAAAGGTGAACAGCTAGAGCCTACAATAATCAATACCAGAGAGATTTTTTATGACAATCTGGCTCATCCAGAATTTGATTTTGCAGATGTCAAAGGGCAGGAGTCTATCAAGCGTTGTATGGAAATTGCTGCAGCTGGAGGACACAATATTATCATGGTAGGTCCTCCCGGGTCTGGTAAAACTATGCTGGCTAAACGTCTTCCAAGTATTTTACCACCTATGAGTTTACATGAGGCCTTAGAAACTACAAAAATTCATTCGGTTGTTGGTAGAGTAAAAGAAAATGTTGGACTTATGGCAGAGCGGCCATTTCGAAGTCCTCACCACACAATTTCTGATGTTGCCCTCGTTGGAGGTGGAGCATACCCTCAACCAGGGGAAATTTCGTTAGCACATAATGGAATTTTATTTTTAGATGAGTTACCAGAGTTTAAAAGAACCGTATTAGAAGTTATGCGCCAGCCGCTAGAAGATAGAGAAGTTACCATTTCTAGAGCAAAATTTACTGTAACTTATCCTTCTAGTTTTATGTTAGTGGCTAGCATGAATCCAAGTCCTGGAGGTTACTTTAATGATCCTGATGCACCTGTAACTTCCTCACCAGCAGAGATGCAACGTTACTTAGGGAAGATAAGTGGGCCTTTATTGGATAGAATTGATATCCATATAGAAGTAACTCCAGTTCCTTTTGATAAATTGAGCGATGAACGCAAGGGAGAAAGTAGTGTTCAAATAAGAGAGCGAGTTACTAAAGCTAGAGAGCTTCAAACCGAACGTTTTAAAGCCTATGATACTATTCACTATAACGCTCAAATGAACGTTAAGCACATCAAAGAATTCTGTAAACTGGAAGAGTCGTCTAAAACCTTACTGAAAACAGCCATGGAGCGCCTTAACTTATCGGCAAGAGCTTATGATAGAATTTTAAAAGTTGCTCGTACTATAGCAGACTTGGAGGCTTCACCTCAGATACAAGGAACTCACATCTCTGAAGCTATACAGTATAGAAGTTTAGATCGTGATGGATGGCTAGGATAATATCAATTTTTTATCATTTATTTCTATTTTTTTTATATTTTTAAGCAAAACATAATTGTTTTCTTATTAGACCCATAATTTTACATGAAAGTACTGTTTTTTACTAGAGAATATCCACCATACGTCTACGGAGGTGCAGGTGTTCACGTTGAATATTTATCCAAGGAGTTATCAAAACTGCTCAATTTAGAAGTGCGTTGTTTTGGAAATCAAAATGAAGTCAAAGACACACTCAGTGTAAAAGGCTTTGAGTTTGAAAAACTGAATTTTGATAATGCGCCAAAAAATTTGCAATCTGTTTTTAAAACCCTTCAAACTTGTATTGCAATGAATGCGGAGTCTACAAATGTAGACCTAGTGCATTGCCATACTTGGTACGCCCAGTTTGCTGGAATAATTGCAAAGCTTTGTTACGGAGTCCCTTTGGTGATTACAACTCATTCTTTGGAGCCAATGCGCCCCTGGAAACGTGAACAATTGGGCAGGGGTTACGATATGTCTTCTTGGGTAGAAAAAACAGCTATTGAATTGGCAGATGCAGTTATTGCTGTTTCTGAAGGTACAAAACAAGAAGTTTTAGAGCATTTTGATGTGGATAAAAGCAAAGTCAAGGTAATTTATAATGGAATTGATTTAAAACAATATGTGGCTGTCAAGGAAAAGGATGTTCTTCAAAAGTATGATGTTGATCCAACTCAACCTTACGTTTTATTTGTTGGCAGAATTACAAGGCAGAAAGGAATCATTCATTTGGTAAACGCTATTGAATATTTAGACCCAAATACTCAGGTTGTTTTGTGTGCAGGTGCCCCAGACACGCCAGAAATCGCTGCTGAAATGCAAGCAAGTGTTAATGACGTTATATCAAAACGCGATAATGTTATTTGGATTGAAGAAATGTTGGATAAATCCAGTGTAATTCAGCTTTACACCCACGCATCTGTTTTTTGCTGTCCTTCTATTTATGAACCTTTTGGAATCATAAACGTAGAAGCTATGGCTTGTGAAACAGCGGTGGTAGCCAGTGCTGTAGGGGGCATAAATGAAGTAGTGGTGCACAATGAAACAGGTTTGCTTATTCCAGTAGAACAGCAACGTAAAGCTCCTTTTGAACCTGTCAATCCACTTCAGTTTTCAAAAGATTTGGCTACAGGAATTAATACACTAATACACAATGATGAACTTAGAACGAAAATGTCAATTCAAGGCAGGAAGCGTGTGGAAGAAAAATTTGATTGGGTGTCTATAGCTAAAGAAGTAAAATCACTTTATGAACAATTAATACAATAGATATGTACAATGACAAGGTGCTAAACATTATTTTAGGAGGTGGACAAGGGTCACGTTTATATCCATTAACGGAAAAGCGTTCTAAACCCGCTGTTCCCATTGCTGGGAAATATAGATTGGTAGATATTCCAATCTCAAATTGTATCAATTGTGGATTAAAACGTATGTATGTGTTGACGCAATTTAATTCAGCATCCCTTAATAAACACATCAAAAACACCTATCATTTTAGTTTTTTTAGTCATGCTTTTGTTGATATTTTAGCGGCAGAACAGACCATGACAAGTGGAGATTGGTTTCAAGGTACGGCAGATGCTGTGAGGCAAAGTATGCACCACTTTTTAAATCATGATTTTGAATATATTTTGATATTATCAGGGGATCAACTTTATCAAATGGATTTTAATGATATGATAAAAAAACACATTGAGTCCAATGCTGATATTTCTATTGCTACACAGCCTGTAACGGCCAAAGAAGCTCCATCTTTTGGAATTTTAAAGTCCAACGCTGATCAAGAAATTGTTTCCTTCGTAGAAAAGCCACCTTTAGATCAACTCAAGGGATGGGAGTCTGATGTAAGTGATGAAATGAAAGAAAAAGGAAGAGATTATTTAGCTTCCATGGGAATTTATATCTTTAATAGAGATCTGCTTATTGAGCTGATGAATGATACTTCTACCGTTGACTTTGGCAAAGAAATCATTCCAAATTCTATTCATAAACGCAAAGTAATAAGCTATGAGTATCCTGGATATTGGACAGATATAGGTAATATAGATTCATTTTTTGAAGCCAATCTTGGTTTAACTGATGATTTACCTGAGTTTAATCTTTACGACAAGGAAATGCGTATTTACACCAGGGCAAGAATGTTGCCTACATCAAAAATAACAGGAAGTGATTTAAAAAATACTGTTATTTCTGAAGGTTGTATAATTCATGCCGAAAAAATTGAAAGGTCAATAATTGGTATACGTTCACGAATTGGTAAATCAACTGTTATTACCAACACTTATATGATGGGCTCAGATTTTTATGAAACTCTTGAAGAAGTTGAAAATAAAAAAATTGACATCTTTATGGGTGTAGGAGAAAATTGTTATATAAACAATGCAATTATTGATAAAAATTGTAGAATTGGAGATAATGTCCAAATCAACGGAGGTAGTCATTTAGAAAACCAAGAAACCGAAAATTATATTGTAAAAGATGGTATTATTGTTATAAAAAAAGGGGCTGTCATACCTAAAGGCTTTAAATTATAACTTCAATTGACCCTTGCGGTGTTTTTTTATAAGTTAAATGACGTTTATTTTTACTTAAAACTCTACTTTGTATGCTTTCATTTTAAAAAATTATTTTTTGGCATTAAACTTGTTTCAGTAAGGTTTATGTAACTGAAATAAACAAAATATTAATCTAATAATTCACGCAAATTCTTTTTAAATTCAATAGGAAAATTATTAACTAAATGATTTAAAACTTTAACCCATTTTCAATAAAAACTGAAAAAATTCATCAAAATCGGCTATAAAATGAAGAACATACATACACCACTAAAATTTTTTGGTTTTTTTTTAATTTTCATAACTATAATATCTTCATGTTCAGTTAATACAGAAAGTTATGAATTGTCTAGTCCTACACTAGAGCTAAAAGCAGTAGGTCCGCTTTTTGAGGGTTCAAATACCGCTACTGCCACTTGGGAGTTTTCTCTGAAAGAGATTTTACCAGAACTAGAAGATGAATCCCTTTTACACCGCGTTGAAATAACTGCAATAGAAGTAATATCTAAACCTGGACTTGACTTCCCTAAGGTTGGCAAAATGGTAATGGAAATGAAATCTGCATACACAAGTATGACTAGAATTGGTCTATTAGAGACTAATATGCAGAAAGAAAAAACTTACAAGCTTCAAATTGCTGGAAAACAAGAAGAGTTAACTACAGCTTTTAAAGATGAGCGCATCACCTTTGTGGGTGATTTTGATATGTTAGAAGAAGATTTTTATGATGATGTTGTATTTGATTTAAAAGTGACGTTTAATGTAGAAATAAAAAAATAATTCAATAATGTATATTATGAAAACTAAACTTTTTTTACTCGTTTTTTGTTTAATCGGATATCTTGGGTTTTCTCAAGAGGCCGAGTCTATTGTTGGGGTTTGGGAACCTGGACATGGAAAGGCTAAAGTGAAAATAGATAAAATCGATGATAAATTCTATGGTAAAATTGTGTGGTTAAAAGAGCCTAATGACCCTGATACTGGAGAAGCTAAATTGGATAAAAACAATCCCGATGAAAGCATGCGTAACGTTCCATTGAGAGGATACAGAATATTAAAAGATTTTGAATACCAAGGGAAAGGAGTTTGGGAAGAAGGTACAATTTATGATCCAGAAAGTGGTACTACCTATAGCTGCATAATTACCATGAAAGATGAAAATACACTAGAAATACGCGGGTATGTAGGAGTAAAAACCTTTGGCAGGACAGATACATGGCGGAGACTCACCATCAAAAAGAAATAATAACAACTCAATACAGTAATAACAAGGGGTTACTGTTTTTTGTTAAAGTCCATGTGAAGATGAAAAAAATTTATTTCTGTTTATTTTTAATGTTTAGTGTAATTTCAATTCGAGCTCAAGAAGAAGAAGACTATAGCATCTATGATGATTTTGAGCTTGAAGACGATACTCCTGTGAAAAGATACGCAAAGCCCAGTATTTCAGGAATGAGTCCACAAAAATTCATAGGTGTGAGTTTTGATGCTCAAATGCCTTATAATTATGAATTTTCAAACCTCACATTTCCGCAAACATTAAATAACGGATTTGATGTTAATGAAAACAGTCCAGAGATTAATGAGTCTGGAAGAGCCAGGTTTACAGGTGGATTCAGGTTAAATACCAATATACCGATTATATCTAAAAGTAGCTTTGTTTGGCAATCTGGCATAAATTTTATGGATACGCGGTATTCTATTAAAGAAGACCTTGAGTCGCCAAAGTCTCCACTAGTTTTGCCCGATGGGACTACTACCAGAAGTCTTGGTGAAATTTTGAATGAAGATGGTTTAAGAAATATCAATTGGACTAATACTTTATTTTTTCCACTTAATGAAATTGAATTTATTGTTTTTCAAGGTCAAATGGATTTAAGCGGGAATTATGACTTTAACAGTTTTCAATCTCTAAATTCAATCCGATATAGTGCAGCTGCAGTTTATGGTAGGCGTGTTAATGATTATTACCGTTGGGGAATAGGTATTTCTAGAACCTATAGAGTAGGGAATTTAAATTATGTACCCGTGATTATGTATGACTGGACTTCCAAAAATAAAAAATGGGGTACAGAAATTCTATTTCCAGCAAGAGCTTATGTTAGATACAATATAAATAGTAATTCTTTATTATTAGCAGGTTTTGATTTAGAAGGCCAAAGTTA
>PXBV01000375.1 GCA_003565575.1 Psychroflexus sp.
CAATACGGTGAAGTTATCGGAGTTGTAAATGCAAGAGTCGGTGGTGCAGGAGTACAAGGATTAGGATTTGCTATTTCAATTATAAATGCGTTGGAAAGATTAGGTATAGACATTGAAACAAGTTCAAACCCTAGCACTAGATTTACTTCTAACGAGTTAAATAGTTGTGGAAATCCAAGTATTGCAAACAACATTGAATAAATAAAATAATGAAATCGGTTAAGAGCATTTTTGATGGTTATTTTTTGCCATTGACAGGTAGCAATCAAGGGCGATCGTTTTTGTCTCTTTCTTCCTCATCTAGTGCTATGTGACAATCCATAATTTTTTTCATGGTACGATACCCCCCTTAAAACGCTATTTTTGCCTTATTTCCGATTCAATCCAAAATCAGAACTTTTTATGTTCTATAGAGAATATATTTAGTTACTTTCAGTAACGGGTAAAACCTTTACAATAATTCTATTTCAGCGAGTTGGCACTAAATTACAGCTTCCCTAGCTTTACCCTTAAATAGCAGGAATAATATGTTGATTTTTTACAGTCATATGTTCTCCGATCAATTTTAAATGTATATCTTCTCTATCCCATTAAGTGTTTTTCTCAGCTCGTGTAATCAGTTCACTAATATAAGATGGATAACTTCTATCAAAACCAAGAGAAGAATTATACTCTAGCGCTAAACTATCATATCTATGTGCTAGTTCTTTGAAATTGGTAATATCATCAAAAAGTCCCAGGACTGTTTTTCCTAATTTAGAATTTTGGCAAACAGCGCCCTGAATTGCTTTAATTATAAAGTTTTTAGTTTCATGTCTCCAAACAAACGAGCCATTAATAAGATAGGAACAATTACATTTTTCAACAAACTTAAGAGAGATTAAAAATTCAAATAAATCAAACCAGTTAATATACTTCTGATCCTCTTCATGAGGATAGAGCTTATTTTTAATCAATGGAGCAAGATGATCACTAACAGGAGTATATTTTGTTTCAAATCCAGTCTTTATAAATTTACCTAAATCATTATAAAACACATATCTTGAATTGAGATTGTATAGTATGTTAACTTCTTGGCCTGTATCAGATAAATATACCCGTCGGTTAGTAAGTTCTTTGAGAAAATAGATATTGCCTGAGCGTAAAGCAGAAATACCGAGAGAATACAATAACAGTAATGCAGGATAAGTTTTTAGATAACTTACATATTGATAATAGCCATTTTCAATTATTCTTGTACTTAATCTTTCAATCCAATCACCTGTAATCTCGAGCCAATCTATTGAAGAATCATCTCCATATTTGGCAATGGATGACACTGCAAACATAGAAGGAGTAGAAGCTGTTTCCATTATCTGACAAATAGGTGAAATTGTTTCGCTATTAACTTGTTTAGTATTAAAAAGAGTGGCTAAATCAGGAGAATTAAGCACCTCTTTAATTTTATTGATTTCTCTTTCTTTAGCATCTTCCATATCTTGAATACCGAATGGAGAAGTAAGTAAATATCTCACAGTTCTTTGGGCATTACTTAAATTGGTAAATGTAATATCTACTTCTTTGGTTTGATTTAAAAGTGTAATATTCTCTCTTTTTATATTAGTATTAGTTTCAGAATGTAATCCTAGTGCTTGTTCTGTTGTTTTTGCTTCTTGTTCTGCGGCTCTTCGCTCTTTATCTTCCTTTTCAATTTCTAGAACCGAATTATTAATATGACGAAAAACTTGCTCTTTAAAATCATGAGTATCTTTATATTGGGATGTTAAACCTGTGTTCTTCAGATCTTGTTTATATTCCTCAAGTCGTTCAGATTGTTCTTTATTCATAGTAGATGGTGAAATTGGTTTGTCAGAAAAATAAACCATACATCTCTTGCCTTCTGCCAAAGCTCTTTCAATTTCTTCTACTGTTCCTGATTTAGCTTTAGGTGTTGGAGTACCAATACGAGTCCAAAAAATACCAATCAGAATATCACAATTATCTACCAGTTGACGATTAATTACTGCTTGTCCACGCTCCCTCAAATCTGGGGTGGCATCTGTTTCCCACCCTATAGGCAACAGAGTTATTTTCATGCTTTTAGTATTCATGGAATTCCAGCGATTAATCTCCTCTCTTATTATCTCTCTTTCTTCAATTACATCACCAGGACTTGCAATTAGAACACGATATAGCTTAGTATTGATGGGCATATTATTTTACAATCAGTTATTTGTATTATGCTTACTCTATAAAGCTAACAATTATTACGTCAAATTTGTATTACTTGAAACTACACTGTAAGTAGGGATTGCCGTACTAGCTATGTACTAAGTTAACCAACTTGTGACTTTGTAAACACCTAAGCCTGTTCCAAGACTAACTCAGTTGTGAGTTTAGCCATATCAGGGGGATAACCATATTGTCTCAATAATCTTTTGACTATTACTTTCATTCCCGCCCGAACACTTTCCTTTAAATTCCAATCGATAGAAGCATTTTTCTTGATTTTTTCAGTGAGTGCGATCGCCTGCATCAGACTATGAGCCTTTAGGAGTTTATCAATAGCTCGAAGAATAGAAAATGTTAGTTTGCCCGTACTGGTACGCATATCAAGTACTTGATTCATAGCGACAAAGTTAATGTCGATTTTTGTAGTGTTAAGAGCGAGAGTAAATTAATCGTTTTCCA
>PXBV01000038.1 GCA_003565575.1 Psychroflexus sp.
ATTCAGCCCAAGAGGAATACACACCAGTCTCAACACCTTCCCAAACCACATAAAACTTAGGTGATTTCGCCATAAGTTAGTCTAAAAGTTTTTCAATTTCTTTTGGGTAGTATTCATACTCAAGGGCGTGTATTTTATCTTCCAAAGACAATAAATCTTCATTACCTTCAAGTTCAACTTTGTATTGCGCTATAATTTCTCCTTCGTCATAATTTTCATTCACATAATGTATAGTAATACCAGCTTCTTTGTCGTTGTTTTTTAAAACTTTTTTAAAGACGCGTTCTCCATACATGCCCTCACCGCCATACTTAGGAAGTAAGGAAGGGTGAATATTTACAATTTGGTTTGGGAATTCTTGCAAAAACGATATAGGAATTTTCAATAAAAAGCCAGCAAGAGCAATCACATCGGGGTTAATATCTTTAATTACATTAAGCAAGTTAGAAGAATCATACAAGTCTTCTTTTTCAAAATGAATACATTTTATACCTAAATCATGAGCACGTCTCAGCACACGAGATGTCTTGTTATTAGACAAAATATGAGATACTTCTACCTCTTTATTTTCTCTAAAATAATGATATATATTGATAGCATTTGTGCCATTACCTGAGGCCAATATGATGATTTTTTTCTTTGAATTTGATGCAGATTGTTCCATTGGTACTAGGTTTAAATTGAAAATAAAACTATTTCAAATGTAATTTATAAAATATAATTATGTAAATTTAATCACATTTTTACCTTTAAAACTTGTTTTAAACTAAAGTTTTATATTTTTGCGCACTGAATTTAAACATAAAAAATTACAATCATGTCAGACATTGCATCAAGAGTAAAAGCCATTATCGTTGATAAGTTAGGCGTTGACGAAAACGAAGTTGTTACAGAAGCTAGCTTTACAAACGATTTGGGAGCAGATTCTTTGGACACTGTAGAGCTCATTATGGAATTTGAAAAAGAATTTGACATTCAAATACCAGATGATCAAGCCGAAAACATTTCTACAGTAGGACAAGCTGTTTCTTACATTGAAGAAGCAAAAAAATAAATAGCCTTATTTCATGGAATTAAAGCGAGTTGTAGTTACAGGATTAGGTGCTCTTACGCCTATTGGAAATAACATTTCTGAGTACTGGGATGGTTTAAAACACGGGAGAAGCGGTGCTGCCCCCATTACTTATTTTGATACCAGCCTATTCAAAACAAAATTCGCTTGTGAAATAAAAAATTTCAACACATCAGATCATTTTGATAGAAAAGAGGTAAGACGTTTAGATCGTTTTGCTCAATATGCTCTTGTCGCTTCAGACGAAGCTATATTGGATTCTGGTGTAGATTTAAATGTAGTTGATAAGTACCGCGTTGGCGTTATTTGGGGAGCTGGAATTGGTGGGCTTGAAACCTTTCAGAACGAAGTTATCAACTTTGCTAATGGAGATGGCACGCCTAGATTTAATCCTTTTTTTATTCCTAAAATGATTGCGGATATTGCTCCTGGTAACATTTCCATAAAACATGGCTTTATGGGGCCAAACTACGCAACAGTTTCTGCATGTGCATCCTCTGCAAATGCCATGATAGATGCCCTAAACTACATTCGTTTAGGTTATAGTGATATTATGGTAACTGGTGGAAGTGAAGCAGCTGTGACTCAAGCAGGTATGGGAGGTTTCAATGCTATGCACGCACTCTCTACAAGAAATGATGACCCTCTAAGAGCTTCACGACCATTTGATGCGAATAGAGATGGTTTTGTTCTTGGTGAAGGTGCCGGTGCACTTATTTTAGAGGAATATGAACACGCCAAAGCTAGAGGTGCAAAAATTTATGCCGAAGTTATTGGTGGTGGAATGTCGTCAGACGCTTACCACATGACAGCGCCGCACCCAGAAGGTACTGGGGTGATAGCTGTGATGAAAAATTGTTTAGAAAACTCTGGACTGAAGCCAGAAGATGTAGATGCCATAAACACACATGGCACCTCCACACCTCTTGGAGACGTTGCAGAGCTGAAAGCTATTAAACACGTTTTTGGAGATCACGCTAAGCACATCAATATCAACTCTACAAAATCCATGACTGGTCATTTACTCGGTGCCGCAGGAGCTGTAGAAGCCATTGCATCTATCTTAGCAATGCAACATAACTTGGTGCCGCCAACGATTAATCATGAAACTGCAGATGAGAATATCGATGCCGAACTTAACCTAACATTGAACAAGCCGCAGGAACGGAAAATAAAAGTGGCTATGAGCAATACGTTTGGGTTTGGTGGGCATAATGCTTGCGTAGCTTTCAAAAGCTTAGAATAGGTATGCATAATTATTTAAATGAAATTTTTTAAACATATACTTACAGAATCCCGTTCTCCAAGAGACGGGATTTTTTTGCAAAAAATACAGAAGGTTGTGAGCTTCAAGCCTACTAGTTTGTCTACTTACAAGCAGGCTTTTACACATTCATCTTCCAACATTAAAACTAAAGACGGAAGTATTTTATGCTATGAGCGCATGGAGTTTCTTGGGGACTCTATCCTTGGAGCAGTCATATCCACTTTTTTATTTGAAAATGCACCTCATGCAGATGAAGGGTATCTAACTAAAATGCGCTCCAAAATAGTAAGCAGGAAGAATCTGAATTTGCTCGGCGAGAAAT
>PXBV01000267.1 GCA_003565575.1 Psychroflexus sp.
TAGATAGTTGAGAAAAATGAACGCTTGGTTACCAAAAATAAATCTTTGGTTATAGGATCGAGTAGTAAAGTCTCCACATCATGTTTTAATCCATCTGGATATCTAAATTTTAGGGTCTCAATCTCAGATTCAATTGTGATTTTTTGGCCACGATGAGATTCTTCAAAGACTGGCTCTTCAAATCGATAAATTTCGTACCCATTGTAAACGCGGTCATTATCTCCAGTTTCGCCCAAGTAAATGTAGGTAACACCTTCTTCTGGACCAGGTCCAATCTCGATGTCTTCCCAATCCCGATTGAAAATTCCATCCAATTCATAACTGGCTACGGTTTCGCCTGTTTGCATATCTAGCAAGAAAATCTCATTGGTATTATTTTTATCTTCGTGCGTCCAGAGGAAGCCGGGATTAGAAACACTCGCTACAATGCCAGAAGCTTCAATTAAATCGGATTCTCCACGTTCTTCCACATTTTCGGAAAAAAGTGTAGTGCGGTCTAATCCAAAAGGCACATTGTAGTCTAAATCTTCAAATGCCTCGTGATTTTCCCAAAAATCGCCTTGTTCTTCTACAACGCTCGTTAAATGGTCATCATCGCTAGAACAGGAAACAAGAAAAAATGTGGTAAATAACAAATTCAGCAAACAAAAATGGCGCATAGCAAAAGGTATAATTGATTAAATACATAGCCTCCATGAATAGAAGGCTATGTTATAGATTTTTAAAAAAAATAAAACTTACTCTGAACCTAGAGCTCCAAAGAATTCTGAAGGTAATGGTGTAACGTAAGTTCTTCCATTAACTACATATTCGTCAAAAATAGGCTCAAGATCTGTTGTTCCTCCTGTAAGTGCAGGTGATGTTGGTTGTAGTTTAAACATATCAAAAAGACTTGTCATAAATGCTACATCATTCAATTGTCTAAAGTCCTGTGGACTAAAAGTACCCACTTCGTAGTCTGCAAAAAGTGGATCGTTTTCTCCAACTTCTCCATACACATCAGAATCTGGTATCACAACATCTTCAAAACCTGCGATATCTTGACCTATAATTCCATTTACAGGATGGAAGCCATCAACCATTTCTTGGTCGCTACCGTAGTAAAAGTGATTTCCAAAGCTTATGTTGTCCATATCTGGCTCATCATCAGGCGGGAAAAGACGTAGGCCATATCTTGAATCGACAACTAAGTTGTTAAAAGCTTTACCTCGAGCTCCATTTTCAAAGTTAAGTGAAGCGCCTCTACCCGATTGAGACCTTCTCCAACCACTATTGACAAGTGTGTTGTTATAATAATTGTTATTGGCTTGTGGTTGTCTTCCTTTGGAATTGGCAACTTTTAAACCATTGGTGGCAATGCTATAAAACACATTATAACAAAAATCACCCACAACACCACTTTTAGCATTCATAGACTCACCTCCTGTTTCCCCATTAAACGCAAACTCACTATAGGCGATAAGCGTTTTTGCTCCATTGTTACGAATGGCATCGTCTTTAGTATAAGCAATTCTTGAATGCCACATAATAAAGTTTCCTAAAGGATTAACCCAGTAGACTGCATATCTTGGTTCACCTTCGTCGAGTTCTCCTTCTGCAACAATAGACGTTCCTGGCTCTGCTGGAGCTCCTGCAAATTCTATGGTTGTATACTCAAGAACAAAGTCTACAGCAGTTTCGGTGCCGATGATTCCACCCCACAGACCTCTAAAAATGTTTTCTTCTGTGCGGTCTTCTTCTTTTACACCAATATAAACAGGGGCATCTTCTGTACCATAGCTATAGAAGTTTCCAGCCACGTTTATTTCTGGACTTCTCCCAGGTCTTCCAGTACCATCTATGATAATATTTGTACCCTCTAAAACGGTAAGCGATTCTCCTTCTAGCACAAAAATGTCATCCGTAACAATATAATCCTCATTAGGACCTAATTCTCCAGAAAGGTCACCGCTAATAGGAATAAAATCGCCAAATTCTTGCTCTTCTTCTTCCTCTTCTCCAGTTTCATCTCTAATAAAGCCATCATCACTGCTACAGGCGGCAAAAATAAATACTAGAGAAGTCATAATTAACACTAAGTTAAACAAATTGATTTTTTTCATCTTTTAGAATTTAAAAATTAATAATTAAGTTTTTAGTTAAAATGAATATCTAGCTCCAATTCTAAACGATTGAAAATAGACATCACGTTGTACAATCGTTTCTCCATCTACATCTTGTAATGGGAAACTCAGTTGTTCAGTTTTTCTCGGACTCTTCACAAACAATTCATAGGGTGCATTTAAAATATTATTGGCTTTTAAAAACAAAGTCCATCCTTCTCCCATACCTTGCTCAAAAGAAAAATCAAGTTGGGTAAATGGTCTAGACCAAATATCTAGATCTCGCCAAGGCGAAACTATTTCTATCCGTTCTCCTGTATAAACAGCAGACAACTGAATGTCTGTTTTGCTTTCAAGATTTTTATAGAGCAAACTAAAGTTAGCCACGTGATCTGCTTGACCTTGAAGGGGTCGAGTTTGTGTGACTTCATTCAAAATAATCTGAGAGCTAGGATCTTCAGGATTTTCACGTATACGCTCCGTTTTTTGGGTAGTAAGCGAGGAGTTGGTGAAAGTATAATTTCCACGAATTCCTATTTTATTAAAAAACTTACTAAA
>PXBV01000274.1 GCA_003565575.1 Psychroflexus sp.
CTCTTGGATATGTTACTTGGAGATTGGGATAGACATGAAGACCAGTGGAGGTGGTCTGAGTTTGAAGATGAAAATGGCGACAGAACATTTAAGCCCATACCAAGAGATAGAGACCAAGTCTTTGCTAATTTTGACGGTGGTTTTTTTGATGTTTTAGGCTCTATAAGTACGTTTTCAAAAATTTACCAACCTTATACAGAGCAAATCGTAAACTTAAGGTGGTTAAATAACTCTGGCTTAAACTTAGATCGAATGATCGTAAGAAATTCTACAAAACAAGATTGGCTTAACGAAGCTAATTACATCAAAGAGCACTTAACCGATGAAGTTATACAACAAGCCTTTTCAAAATTGCCAAATGAAATTGATAAGGTAAGAACTGAAAAATTAATTTCAGTCTTTAAAAAGAGGTTAAGTCATATCAATTCCATTGCAGATGAATACTTTGGACTTCTTAATGAAATTTCTGTCTTAATAGCAACAGATAAAGATGACTTTATAGATGTGTTTAGACAAGCCGATGGAACAACGCGAGTAAAAATATTGAGAGACATCAAAGGGAAACGAAAATATACCATTGTCGACAAGGTTTTTCATCCAGAAGAGACAAAGGAAATCTGGATTTATGGGCTAGATGATGAAGATACCTTTACCGTTTCTGGAGATTTTTCAACCCGTATCAAAGTTAGATTAATAGGCGGACATGATGATGATAAATACAGCATTAAAGCTGGAAAAAAGCTTAGAATATATGATCATAAGACAATAGAAAATTCAATTCTAAAAAATAATGGAGCAAAAATAGTAAGAACTAATAATTATATCATAAACACATTTGACAAAGATAGGCGGGTGAATCACACCAGTTCATTTTTGCCACGTTTTGGTTTTAATCCTGATGACGGTTTACTCTTTGGTGCACAAGCAAGCTATGGCTACAACGGTTTTAAGCTAAATCCATTCACCTACAGACACAAAATTAAAGCTGGGCTTTATACAGCGACTGGTGGATATGATTTAGGTTATGAAGGAGAATTTGCTAATCTATTAGGTTCTTATAATTTATTTACAAGCTTGGAGTACACAAGCCCCAATTTTGCAAGAAACTTTTTTGGGATAGGAAACGGTACAGAAAATAATGACGGTGAATTCGGGAGAAATTATAATAGAGTTAAAATTAGGCGATTTGATTGGGAGTTGGGAATCCGAAAACAATTAATATACGGTAGCTCTTTTGAACATAAAATCGCTTTTCAAAATTATAAAGTAGAGAGAACAGATGGTAGGTTTATAGATGATTTAGGGGATAGTTTGTTAATGGAAGATGCTAGTTTTTTTGATAGAAAAAACTTTATAACTTATCAATCTTCATTTGCTTACCAAAATTTTGATAATGTTTTGAATCCGTCACAAGGCATGGATTTTAAGATAGAAGCAGGCGCTACTATGAATATTTCTGATGTGAGCCAGCACTTCTTATTTCTAAATCCTCATCTGGAATTTTTCAACCCTCTTTCTGGTGATAAGAAATGGGCATTAAGGACAAAAGTGGCTTCTCAACTTATTTTTAATGATAACTATGAGTTTTACCAAGGCGCTATTCTTGGAGCTAGGAATGGATTAAGAGGCTTCAGGCGAGATAGGTTTATAGGTAGAGAGAGCTTGGTTGGAAACATTGATTTAAGGCATAGTTTTGAACCCATCAAAACGCGTTTTATTCCTCTTCAGTTTGGTGTTTTTAGCGGTTTTGACGTGGGAAGAGTTTGGTCTAATGTAGAACAGGAATCTAGCCAATGGCAAAATGATTACGGCCTTGGGTTTTGGGTAAATGGAGCCGATTTATTTTCGGGCACCTTTAACTTCTTCCACAGTGAAGACGGGTTTTGGTTTTCCTTTGGATTTAGTGCCAAATTTTAAGCAATAGTTTTTATAACCCTTAAGTTATGAGAGTAGCGCCTGGTCTCTTCATTAAAAATGCCAGAATGGTCTATTCTGTCAATTCTTACTTGACCATGTGCATGTATGATGTAGTTTTCTTTCATCATAATCCCAACGTGGATAATATCACCTTCTTCATTATCAAAAAAAGCAAGATCTCCAGGCTCGCTTTCTTCAATAAAAGAGAGCGCTTGCCCTTGCTTAGCTTGCTCTGAAGCATCTCTGTACAGGGGAATGCCACAAATTTTATAAACCATTTGACTTAAGCCACTACAATCTATTCCAAAAGGTGATTTGCCTCCCCATTGGTAGGGGGAGTTAAGGTATAACATGGCGGTATTAACAAGTTGACTTTTGTTAAAGCCATTGTTTAAAGATCCATCAAACTTGTGCTTTAAAGTTTCAGATGAATGTATAGCTGACCCTATGCAAACAGGCATTAAATGACCAGTTGAGGTTGTCATTAAGCTTAATAAATCGGTGGAATATAGTTGATGTTTGTTTATAGTTTTAAAACTATGTTCATCAATTTTATAGGTTTGTTTCTTGTCTAGCCAACCCTCATAGCCATCATAAGCTATGCGGATTTTTATCCATTTTTTTGTGTTTTCAATAACTTCAAAATGATCTCCATATAGCAATTGTGTAACCATTTCTGAAGCATCATTTGCTTGTGCTCTTACTGGCACTACACTTAAAGGACAAATTCCGTATAACATAAAGAGTGGGATAAAATAATTAGCGTTCTATTACCATAGCAGATGCACCGCCTCCACCATTACAAATAGCCGCTGCTCCAAGTTTAGCATTGTTTTGTTTCATGATATTGATAAGGGTTATCAAAATTCTTACCCCAGAGCAACCTAGCGGATGGCCTAAAGAAACTGCTCCACCATGTATATTTACTTTTTTACTATCTAAGCCAAGAAGTTTTGTGTTTGCAATTCCAACAACAGAAAAGGCTTCGTTGAGTTCAAAAAAATCAATATCTTCTTTGGTTAAATTAGCTTTTTCGAGAGCTAGCGGTAAAGCTTTGGCTGGCGCTATTGTGAATCGATTTGGCTCTCTTGCAGCATCTGCATAGCTTTTTATGGTTGCTAAAATTTCTAGTCCAAGTTCATTAGCCTTTTCTCTAGACATCAATATCACAGCACCTGCACCATCGTTGAGTGTTGAAGCATTTGCAGCAGTTGTAGTACCATCCTTGGTAAACGCTGGTCTTAAGTTTGTCATTTTTTCAAAGTTGATGTTTTTGAACTCTTCATCTTCCTTCATCACTATAGGCTCACCTTTGCGTTGTGGAATTTCTACAGGTATAACTTCCTCATCAAATTTACCTTCTTCCCAAGCCACTGCACTTCTTCTGTAAGACTCTTTTGCAAATTCGTCTACATCTTCTCTGGAGATATTGTGCTCTGCTGCACAAAGGTCTGCACACACGCCCATCGCATTATTGTCATAAGCATCCACAAGGCCATCACGTTGTAAGCCATCTATCATTTG
This sequence comes from Psychroflexus sp., assembly GCA_003565575.1. Classification (GTDB taxonomy): domain Bacteria; phylum Bacteroidota; class Bacteroidia; order Flavobacteriales; family Flavobacteriaceae; genus Psychroflexus. The sequence goes on from PXBV01000274.1 coordinate 3,442, forward strand.
GGTTGGACCAAATTTCTGTCCAGTTCTCAAATGAAGATAATGAGGAATCATACTCATGTTTTCCATGCCACCTGCTACTATTATTTCTGCATCTCCCGCGGCAATGGCTTGCGCACCTTGCATGACAGCCTTCATTCCACTCGAGCAAACTTTATTTACAGTGGTGCAAGGTACTGTATCTGGAATTCCGGCTTTTATTGCTGATTGCCTCGCTGGAGCTTGACCGTTGTTGGCTTGAACTACATTTCCCATAAGAACTTCGTCTACCAAATCTGGACTCAGCTTAATTTTTGAAAGTGCTCCTTTAATAGCAATAGCACCTAATTGAGTTGCAGGAATTTTAGATAAGCTTCCCAGAAAACTTCCAATTGGTGTTCTAGCTGCACTTACTATAACGATATCTTTAGACATAAAATGTGGTGTTTTAAATTTGAGCTAATTTAAGAATTTAAACGCATTCAAGTTTAGAATAAATCAACCTTAAATTATTTTTGTGATGAATTTTTACTACTCAAGTGTATTCCTCAAAACTAATACAGCTTAGACCATAATTATTTTATAAATTTGATTAATCTTTGGTTATGAAGAATCTTATAGACAATTTATACAGGAATCAATCTTTTATCTTTAAGTTTTTTCTTTTAGCCTTCAGTGTTTCGCTTATTGTTTATTTTCTTCCTACTGGTGGACAGTTTAAGTATGAAATTTCTAAAGGCAAACCCTGGCAGTATGAAAATCTTTATGCTCCTTTTGATTTTTCAATTTTAAAGTCTGATGAAGAAATTTCTGCTGAGAAATCTAAAATTGAAAGCAATCATATTCCATATTTTAAGTATGATGCTTCTGTAGCAGAAGAGGTAAAGCAAGACTGGGAGCTGGCATCGGATGCTTCTCAAGATTCTTTGGTTCAAAATAATCTTTACATAAAGCAATTTATTAATGAGGTGATTCAGGATGTTTATAAATACGGGATAAGGCTTGAAGGGGATTCACATCAAGATTATGACAATGTATTTTTGGTTAACTCAAAAGTAGTAGAGAGTATAGCTTATAAAAACATTCTTTCACAAGACGAATTGAAGCCTTATTTGCATTTCAAAATTGAAGAAAATGACTTGTCTTCTTTCAAAAGTGCATTAACAGAACTGTTTTTTGATGTCTTAAAAGTTAATGTGAAATATGACCAAAGCCTCAATGAAGCTCAAATTCAATCTAAATTTGATCAAATCTCATACACTAGAGGCAGAGTGTCTAAAGACAGTAAGATTATAGCTAGAGGTGAAATTATTGAAGGTGAGCGTCTTAGAATTTTAAAATCCTTAAAACATGAATATGAATCACAAAGCTTAGAATCTTCTGCACTTGTTATTGTCATTACCGGCTATACCTTTCTTGTTGGGTTATCTTTGTTGATGCTTTTGCTTTTTGTAAGGCAATACCGTCCAGAAATTTATGACAATAATAATAAAATTACATTCATATTTTTTAATATACTTTTCTTAGTCTTTCTTACGCTTTTGGTCTTGAAGCTAGATGCAGATTATATCTACATAGTTCCTTTATGTATTTTACCTTTAACCCTTAAGGCCTTTTTTGATGCTAGACTTGGATTGTTTACCCATATGATAACAGTTCTAATTTTAGGACTGATAGTACCGGATAGTTATGAGTATATGTTTCTTCAAGTCATCGTTGGTATTGTTACAATTTTAACAGTATCAGAATTGTATAAGCGTGCTAATTTATTTATATCTGTGGTTCAAATTACAGTAGTGTATATTTTTGCTTACTTCGCTTTCAACATGATTAAAGAAGGAAGTATTTCAGATATTAATTACAATAACTTCATCTATTTTATTTTGAGTGGAGTAGGGCTTTTGTTTGTTCAACCTTTGATTTATGCTTACGAAAAAATATTCGGTTTAATTTCAGACCTATCTTTATTGGAATTGTCTGATACGAATTCAAAACTACTAAAAGAACTTGCTAATATCGCTCCAGGAACATTTCATCACTCTTTAAATGTTGCAAATTTAGCTGAAGCGGCTGCCAATGAAATTGGTGCAAACTCTTTGTTGATTCGAGTGGGAGCGCTATATCACGACATTGGTAAAATGAAAAATCCAATTTATTTTACTGAAAATCAAACTACTTCTGTTTCTCCTCACGATGAACTTTCGCCAAGAGAAAGTGCCGAGGTGATTATTAATCATAGACTTGAAGGTATTGAAATTGCCAAAAGAAGAAATCTTCCAGATCGTATTATTGATTTTATCAGGACACATCACGGTACGTCTACAGTTTACTATTTTTATGCTAAACAAAAAGAGGAGGACGAAGGGAATGTGAATGAAGAAGAATTTAGATACCCAGGGCCTATTCCTTTCAGTAAAGAAACAGCTATCCTGATGATGTGTGATGCTGTAGAAGCAGCCAGTAAATCACTGAAAGAACCAACTTCAAAACTTATTGATGATTTTGTTGAAAAAATTATCAACAAACAAATTCTTGAAGATCAGTTCATCAATGCCAACATTACTTTTAAAGAAATTCAATCCATCAAAAAGATTTTAAAATCAAAATTGAATAACATATATCACCTCAGAATTGAATATCCAGATTAATATGAAATCTATAGTTATAGCCATAGACGGTCATTCTTCCACAGGAAAAAGTACTGTTGCCAAAAAATTGGCCAAAGCACTTGAATATAAATACGTGGATACTGGCGCAATGTATAGAGCAGTAACTCTCTTTGCATTGAGAAATCAATGGATTAAAGCGGGAGAGGTGAAAGTAAATTCGTTGATTAATCAACTTCCTTCCATTAAAATTAACTTTGAGTACAATGGGTCTGATGGAACTAATGATGTGTTTTTGAATGGTGAAAATGTTGAAACTGAAATTAGAGCCATGCAAGTTTCTGAGCATGTGAGTTCTGTTGCTAAAATTGATGAAGTACGACAAAAGCTAGTACAAATTCAAAAGCAACTTGGTGAAGAAAAAGGTATTGTGATGGATGGAAGAGATATTGGAAGCGTAGTCTTTCCTAAGGCGGAACTCAAAATATTTATGACTGCCAGTGCAGATATCCGAGCTCAGCGGCGGTACAATGAATTGAAAGAAAAAGGTGAGGATATAAACTTTGAAGAAGTTCTTAAAAACGTTCAGCATAGAGACAATATCGACTCCAATCGAAAAAACTCTCCCTTGATTCAAGCCGATGATGCTATTAAAATTGATAATAGCCATATGAGTCAAGAGGAGCAATTTGAAAAGATTTTAAATTTAGCAATAGAAAGGATTAAGTCGACTTAACCCATTTTCAAAATTAAATCAATTAAGCGATGACTGTATCCCCTCTCATTATCATACCAGCCTATCAGTTTGATTAAATGACCTCCAATTACAGAAGTCATTTCTGCATCAAATACACAAGAATAAGGACTTCCAACAATATCAATACTTACTAATGGTATTTCAGAATATTGAAGAATATTTTTTAAGTGCGTTTCAGAAGCTTTTTTGAATAAAGCGTTCACTTCTTCAATAGTGGTAGAGGTTTTTACGTTTAAGGTCATATCTGTTAGAGAACCATTTGGAATGGGAACTCTTATGCCACACCCCCCCATAACGTCACTTAAATCTGGGAATATTTTAGTTAAGGCTTTTGCTGCTCCGGTTGTAGTTGGGATGATAGATTGAGAAGCAGCTCTAGCGCGCCTTAAATCTCTGTGGGGTTGGTCATGTAGACTTTGGTCTGAAGTATAGGAATGCACCGTAGTTATATAAGCTTGCTCTACCTGAAAAGCATCGTGAATTACCTTCAGCATTGGTGCTGCATTATTTGTCGTGCAAGAAGCATTGGAAATCATTACGTCACCCTCTTCTAATACCCAATCGTTTACACCCAAAACTACCATTTTTACGGAATCATCAATTGGTGGTACACTTAAAATCAGTTTTTTGGCTCCAGCGTTGAGATGATACTGCAATTGATCTTTAGTTTTGAATTTTCCAGTACATTCCACAAGAGTATCTACGCCATAGGGTGTCCAATTTACATCTTCTAACCGTGGAATCGTTACTAATGGAAATAACTGTCCATCAACTAAAATGCCATTTTCATTGTATGAAACTTCAAAGGGAAATTGACCGTGTACACTATCGTATTTCAACAAATGTGATAAAGTCCTTGCGTCTGCTAAATCATTGATAGCAACGACTTCCATTTGAGGGTGTTTGTATAATAAACGAAAAAGGCTTCGACCGATACGACCAAAGCCATTTATACCTACTTTTATGGTTTCACTCATGTTTATTCCAAATGTTTATGAGCTTTGTAAGAAGATCTAACCAAAGCTGAACTCTCTACGTGTCTAAAGCCTAATTCTTTACCAATGGTTTCATAAGTTTTAAATTGCTCTGGTGTAATAAATTCTTTTACGGGAAGGGGTTGTTTGCTTGGCTGCAGGTACTGGCCAATTGTTACCACATCTACATCTACGCTTCTTAAGTCTTTCATTGTTTGGATAACTTCTTCTTCTTTTTCTCCAAGACCCAGCATAATGCCAGATTTAGTTCGTCTGATGCCTTGTGCTTTTAGGTATCTCAAGACTTCCAAACTTCTATCGTATTTAGCTTGAATCCTTACCTCTCTTGTTAGCCGTCTCACTGTTTCCATATTGTGAGACACTACTTCTGGGGAAACTTCAATAATTCTGTCAATGTTTCTGGTATTTCCTTGAAAATCTGGAATTAAAGTTTCTAGAGTAGTATTTGGGTTCATTCGTCTGATGGCTTTTACTGTTTCTGCCCAAATAATAGATCCCATGTCTTTAATATCATCTCTATCAACAGAAGTGATAACCGCATGTTTCACTCCCATAATTTTAATGGATCTGGCCACTTTTTCAGGCTCATCCCATTCAATGTCTTCAGGTCTACCTGTTTTCACACCACAAAAGCCACAAGAACGCGTACATACATTTCCTAAAATCATAAAAGTAGCAGTTCCTTCTCCCCAACATTCTCCCATATTTGGACAACTGCCAGAGGTGCAAATGGTGTGAAGATCATATTTATCTACAAGCTTTCTAAGATTTCTATATTTTTCTCCTGTTGGTAATTTTACACGCAACCATTTCGGCTTACCAGTTCGGGTTGTGGTTTTATTTTCTACGGTAGCTTTGCTTTTTTCTAATACTGCAGTTTCCATAAAGTTGCAATTTTTTACAAATGTAAGAAATAAACAAGAGTTTGACTTAGGATATGTTTCTACAGCTTTCTATTTTTTGAAACTCTAAGATAAATTTAACCTAGGTTGATTTTTTAATGTAAAGCTCTTTAAATTTAAGTTTCTCTCTAAAAGTTTTACATGTGTTTTTTGAACTTAATATCGTATTAAAGCTAAATAAGTCATCATAAAATGAGATACACTTCCTAATACTACAAAAATATGCCAAATAACGTGATTATAATTTATAGAAGACCTAACGTAAAAGAAAATTCCCGTTATGTAAAAGAAACCTCCCAAGAGTAGTAAAAATGATTCTAATGTGGTAAGGTTTTTTATGACAGCATTGAAATCTATGACAATAAGACACCCCATAACTAAATAAAGGAGCAATGATAGTTTTTCAAATTTGCCTGTAAAAAAAAGCTTTAGAGATGTTCCTATCAGCGCGAATCCCCAAACGGTATAAAATAATAATTCTCCGTTACTTGATTTTAGATGAGTTAAAACTAGCGGACTATAGGTGCCTGCTATTAAAACATATATGCTAATGTGATCTAATACCCTTAACTTATGTTTTAGTTTTTGTTTTGAAGTATAGTGGTAAAGTGTAGAAGCTGTGTAGAGAAGTAGTAAAGCAACTGAGTAGAGACTAACTCCAATTTTTAGCTGAGCAGTAGTGTAATTTAAAGTAAAAATTAAAGTTACAACGCCAACACATGCTAATAATAAACCCACACCATGAGTTATGGTATTCCAACGCTCTTCCTGCAGTGTTTGTGGTTTTGTCATTTCCTGTGAAAATTGCAAATATAAGTTTTATCAGTTCACAAGCTTATCTTTACTATGGACTAACTCAAAACCAAAACAGCAATCGATATATTACGTATTTCAATTTGATAAAATTCTCTTCAATTTAAATTTGAAAGAATTTTAAATGAGCATAACACTTAACCATAGATTAGTAAGTAAAGCAACCACAACGGTCTGCTCTCTGTCTTTCTCCAGATCTAAAATTAATCATGATGGAGTGAATGCCACTATTATATTGAGAAAAGGCTCTTGTTGACGAGTCGTATCCGTAGCCGGCCATAAGTCTATCGTTAATCCTAACCCCAACAAATGCACCAACAGAAACATTGTGTTCATAGTTTAAGTTCGCAAAAAAATTATCTCGCCAATCAAGGTTAAAAGAAACAAGTGCACTATAAGGAGCTCCCTGGGCAAGCCTTGTTAAAACAGTAGGTTGTAAATAAAGATTACGATCCAATTCTATTTTATAACCAGCTGTTAGAAAATAATTAGGGGTTGTATTTGCTATTACATTTCTAAAATCATCCAAATAATTGGTAGTTAAAAAATTAGGTATAGACGCGCCAACAAAAAAATTGTTACGATGAATAAAAACTCCAGTACCCAAGACTAAACTTGTGTCTGTTAGATTTCCTAACTGTGTACCAAATTCATTTTGATCTCTTATGGATAATAAGGAATAATCTATTCCATAATTATTTAAACCAAACTTGATGCCGGCCGATACAGACCATTCTTGTGATATTCTAAAGTGATAAGCAAAATTACCAGCTACAAAATTATTGTGAGAGGCGCCAATTCTATCACTCACTATGTCTAATCCAACTCCTACATTTGAAAATCCAATTTTACTGTGTCCAGTTAATATGATGCTTTCTGGAGCTCCTTCAAAACCAACCCATTGTGTAGAGTAAAAGCCTGTCACACTATAGCCCCCAGAACTTCCAGCATAAGCAGGGTTGTAGACCAAAGGCGTAAAATTGAAATTTGTGAGTTTTATGTCATTTTGTCCATGGGTAAGCTTTGCAGAAATTATGCACAGTACGAGAAGAGTATATTTCAAAACATTCATCATCTGCTTGTGTTATCTATTTGTAAGAAGCCTTTTTTAATATCACCTCTGCAGGGTGAGTTGTATTGCAGTATATAGTAATACGTGCCTGTTGGTAGAAAATTATTTTGCTTTGTTGTTCCTCCTACGTTTGCCATTCCTCTAAAACTATTTTCTAGATTGTCATAATTTTCTGTTTCCCAAACTAATTTTCCATACCTATTATAGATTCGCATTCTATTATTAGGATATTGTTCTATGTTGACTACATTGAGGTTGTCATTTAGTCGATTGTCATTCACAGAAATGTAATTATTAATTTCTGGAATACCTTCAATGATGACAACCCTCACTTCTAGAGATTCTCGACTTAAGCAGCCTATGGTTCTATCTAGGTTTTTTGCATATAAAATGATGTCTTCTCTAATAGGAAAGTCGTTGGGTAATGGTGTATCATCATCGGGAGATAAGAACCATTGGACCTCAAGACCGTTAGCATTTATTTCGCTTACAGTTATAGGAAGGTCTTCTAAGCAAACTTCTTGTCTCGGTTCTCCTGTTGGCGGTGGTACCACATTAATGTATTCATCTGGTATTGTGATGTCAAACTCTATGATACATCCATTAGCGTCTTCAATTTCAAAATCATATACACCAGGGCCTAAGTCTTGGAGTTCCACTTGGCTTTGCTCTATTTCTTCAGAATTTACAGTATAGGGTGGTGTTCCGCCAGATATAGTGAAGCTTAAAGAGGCGTCATCTTCACCAAAACAAAATGCTAAGTTGGTTGCTATGCTGTTTACTTCTAATGGCTCGGGTTCTTCAATTGTTAATTCCAAAACCACAAAAAAGCATTCGTTAGGATCATCAACTTCTACAATTTCAAGCGTGTAATTGCCTGGAGCAAGACCGCTTATATTCGTAGTGTTACTAGTAAAATTATCAGGCCCGTTCCAGGTAAAATCATAAGAGGAATCATTTAGTAAATCTTCACCTTCTTGGCTTAGTGTAATAGAGCCATCGTCAGCACCAAAACAACTTACATTATTAAGTTCGTAATTATCTAAGACTTCGATGCCTAAGATGATTGGGTCTGGTTGAATGGTAATTGTAAATTCTTCTGGGTTACCATCACAAGACGTATTGCCTGTAACCAAAAAAGGTGTTACTGTTACAGTAGCAACAATTGGATCTTCTGTAGGGTTTTGTGTTGTAAAACTCGGAATGTTGCCAACTCCAGAAGTTGGTGATAAACCTATATTTCTATCTATTTCCCATCTGAAATTTGAACCGTTTGGAGAATTAAAAATTAGTTCTGGAACTAATTC
>PXBV01000224.1 GCA_003565575.1 Psychroflexus sp.
ATACAGAAATTATTGCTATTTTAAGTTCTGGCATATCATTTTGGAGGTTTTTAAGACCTTATTTTATTGGAGCTACATTGGTTTGTGGAGTTGCTTTGATTTTCACAATGTATTTGGTACCCAATGCTAGCCAAGGCTTTAATGAGTTTAAATACAAATACTTCAAAAAAGGAAGACAGTCACAAGAAACAACTAATGTTTATAGGCAAGTTAATGATGAAGAGTTTATTTTCGCTACCAATTTTCAACCCAACAATAGAACTGCCAGAAACTTTACCCTAGAGCATTTTGATGGCGATGCCATGAAGTTTAAAATCTCAGCTTCCAGGCTGCAATTCAACCCAAAAGACACCACCTATACATTGAATAACTTTGAAAAACGTATTATTGGGGAAAGAGAAGACATTATCATAAGAAAACCATCTTATGACACCATCTTGCCTTTTGAGTTTGATGAGCTTACGCCTGTGGAATATATTGCAGAAACCTTAAATTATCAAGAACTCAAAGAATTTATAGCCATAGAAAAACGTCGAGGATCAGCTAATATTAGCAGCTATGAAATTGTAGCTTATAAACGTTTGAGTGTCCCTGTTTCAGCATTTATTTTAACGATTATAGCCGTTTCTGTTTCCGCGATGAAGAGACGTGGAGGCATGGGTGTAAATTTAGCAATAGGAATAGTGATTGCATTTGGTTATGTATTTTTAGATAAAGTCTTTGGAACAATTGCAGAAAAATCTACATTCTCACCACTCTTAGCTGTTTGGTTTTCTAATATCTTGTTCGGTATTTTAGCTGTTTTTTTATTGATTAAAGCAAAGCGATAGAACCCTAATCTAAAACTTACAAAAACCTTCTCTGCGCTTAGCAAGAAAGATGACAAATATCAATTTTTAACCTTTCAATTCCTGAAATTTAAATTATGCGTTAGACCATTCTATTCTGAAATTTTGTCCTTCCAATAGAAATATCAAAATAAACAGGCATATCTTTTATATATTTGCCAACTGACTTACTTAAAGAAATACATTGTATTCATGGAATATTTAGATTTTGAATTACCGATAAAAGCACTCCAAGAGCAGTATGAAAAAGCTTGTGAAATTGGAGAAGATAGCGAAGTTGACGTCACGGATACGTGTCAACAAATCAAAACTAAACTAGACAACAAGAAAAAAGAGATTTACAGTAATCTAAATGCGTGGCAGAGAGTACAGTTATCTAGACACCCCAACAGACCGTATACCTTAGATTATATTAACGCTATATGTGGTAACACCTTTATGGAGCTTCATGGAGATAGATCCTTTGGAGATGATAAAGCCATGATTGGCGGACTAGGTAAAATTGACCAACAAAGTTTTATGTTTATAGGTCAACAAAAAGGTTATAATACCAAAACCCGTCAGTACAGAAATTTTGGAATGGCCAACCCAGAAGGCTATAGAAAAGCCTTGAGGTTGATGAAGAAAGCTGAAAAATTCAACTTACCAATCGTTACCTTGGTAGATACTCCTGGAGCCTTTCCAGGGCTTGAAGCTGAAGAGCGTGGACAAGGTGAAGCTATTGCTAGAAACATCATGGAAATGAGCCAATTGAAGGTTCCTATTATAGTGATCATTATTGGTGAAGGTGCTAGTGGCGGTGCTTTAGGTATAGCCGTAGGAGATTCTGTCATGATGCTAGAAAACACTTGGTACTCTGTCATTTCTCCAGAGTCTTGCTCTTCTATATTATGGAGAAGTTGGGAGTACAAACAAACCGCTGCAGAAGCTTTAAAGCTAACCGCAAGTGACATGAAAAAATTAAAAATTATAGATAAAATTATAAAAGAACCTTTGGGGGGTGCACATAGCAACAGAGAAAAAACCTTTGAAATTGTCACCAAAGCCATTCTTTCAGAATTTGAGGAACTCAAAAAGTTATCCCCAGAAGATTTGCTCAATAAACGAATGCAAAAATTCTTGGACATAGGTGTTTATTCTGAGTAAACCTTATATAATCTTACTTCTAATCAAAAATCCAAATTTATTACATTTGGATTTTTTGGTTTTCCACAGTTTATCATAAGTTATAAACAGCTAATGTGGAAAACCTTAAACTGTTAAGCCTGCTTATTTTTTCAATTCTTGAAAAGCTTTTATTTACATTCGCAGTATGGAAAACGCAACGCAATCTACATTCAAAAATTCATCTAAAGGAGACGTTATCAGTCTTCAGAAGGGAAAAATACCACCTCAAGCTATTGATCTTGAAGAGGTTATCCTTGGAGCTATGATGATAGACAAAAAAGGTGTGGATGAAGTCATAGATATTCTTCACCCAGATGTCTTCTACAAAGACGCTCATAAAAATATTTATGAAGCCATTATTTCGCTTTTTGAAAAAGGGGATCCTATTGACTTATTAACTGTTTCCACAGAACTAAAGAAATCTAAAAAATTACAAGCTTCTGGTGGTGAGTATTATTTGATACAACTCACCCAAAAAGTCTCCTCCTCTGCGCATATTGAGTATCACTCGCGTATTGTATTACAGAAATATATCCAGAGGTCTTTAATCAAAATATCAAACGAAATCATAGAAGAATCTTATGATGAAGCTACAGATGTG
>PXBV01000154.1 GCA_003565575.1 Psychroflexus sp.
AAACTTATTAACTATTTGTGCGGCAGAAAAGATTGATGCTTGTCCTATGGAAGGTTTTGAAACTAAAGCTTATGACGATATCTTACATCTTCATGAAAAAGATATATCCTCTACTCTAGTATTGCCTATTGGATATAGAGCCCAAGACGATAAGTTTGCTGATTTCAAAAAAGTAAGACGCCCTCAAGAAGAAACAATTATAGAGTTTTAGCACTTATAATGGAAACTGAAAATTGGTGTTTATAAAAATAAAATTATTCCGTTTAGAGCCTAAATTTGAGTTTTGAAATAAAGCATAAAAAAGCCCTCAGAGTGTCCTATTTCATTAGTACTTTGAGGGCTTTTAAATTAAATTTGTTTAAAAAACTATTTAATATCTACTAATTCTAAATCGAATATCAAGATAGAGTTTGCTGGTATTACACCACCTACTTCTCTATCTCCGTAAGCCAAATGTGGCGGAATCACAAATTGAGCTTTAGTTCCTTGATTGAGAAGCAATAATCCTTCATCCCAACCTTCTATGACGTGGCCAGCACCAACGGGAAACTCTATAGGTTGTTTTCTTTTATATGAAGAATCGAAAACAGTACCGTTTACAAGACTTCCTTTATAATGAACGCTTACATTTTGACCTTTATTTGGCTTAGGTCCAGAGCCTTCATTGATGATTTGATAACGCAGACCGCTTTCGGTTGTTTTGAATCCTTTTGAAATTTCATCGAGTTTTCTAGAAGCTTCAGCTTTTTGTTGTGCTTCTCTTTCTGCCTTAGATGCATTGAATTTTTCAAAACTTGCAACTGCGTCAAAAGCTTGAGCTTCATTTCCTACGCGTTCAATTTCAACAGAATTTAGTTCATCTTTCATTTCAATACGATCTACAACATCTTGACCTTCTACCACGTAACCAAAAACGGTGTGTTTACCATCTAACCATGGAGTTGCTTCATGAGTGATAAAAAACTGACTTCCATTTGTACCAGGACCCGCATTGGCCATAGATAAAACGCCAGCTTGATCGTGTTTTAAATCTGGGTGAATTTCGTCATCAAATTGGTAACCAGGGCCACCAGTTCCATTACCAATTGGGTCTCCTCCTTGAATCATAAAATTATCAATAACTCTATGAAATATTAAGCCATCGTAATAAGGCGTTCCTAAATCTTTTGCAGAGTTTTTAATTTTTCCTTCTGCTAAACCAACAAAATTCCCTACAGTTCCAGGGGTTTTTTCTTGAGTTAATTTAACAGTGATTTTACCTTTAGCCGTGTTGAAGTGGGCATATAATCCGTTTTCCATGAATCTATTTTTTTTGCAAATTTAAGATTTAATCTAATTTACATCGACTCAAATTCAGTTTAAAACCAAAAAGAAAAAAATCACTGGTTATAAATATAAATTTCTGTAGCACCTAAACCGTACTTTTGATAGTCTGCATCATAAAATTCAATATGATCATATCGCCTAAACAGTGTTTGTAGTTCTGCTTTCAACACACCTTGCCCAACTCCATGTATAAAAATGATGCGCTTTATTCGTTTTTTTATGGCGAAATCAATTTTTCTTTGGCTGTGTTCCAGTTGAATGTTGAGCATTTCAAAATTAGACAAGTGCGAGGTTTTATCCACTAAGTTATGGATATGCAAATCTACCTCCATAGCTGGCTGTTGCCTTTTTGGTTTTGGTGATGGCGTCTTGGGCTTAGCATTTAAATCAGAATTTACTTTGCTAAGTAATAAATCGTTATTAGAATCAATCTTTAATTTTCCAACTATCTTCACAATTAAATTAGCTGGAACTTTCATTTCAAAACCGTCTTCAGTTTCAAAGGTTACTTCATCCTGATCAACTTTCACAACGGTTCCACTTACATTATCGTCTATCAGTTCTACCTTATCGCCTACATCAAAATTTTTATTTTTCATCTTCCGTAGGCTCGTTATCGTCTTTAGGATTGTCTTTAGTCCATTGCTTGGTAGAATTATATAACCCAATCATTAATATAATTAATCCTCCAATTTTAAGGTAAACATTCTCATTTATTCCAGTAAGATCAATAATAAGCATAACAGCGCCCAGAAGGATAAAAATTGTATAAACGATTTGTTTTCTTGTATTGATCATAAAGTTAAAGGATTTAATTGCAAATATAGGCTCAATTTCTGTTAAGCGCCAACAATTCTTCTAAGTGTTCTCTGCTATTGGATAGTCTGGGTATTTTATGCTGACCTCCAAGTTTGTTGTGCTTTTTTAGCCAAGATTGAAATAATTTTGGCTTTGCTTGGTGAATTTTCAACAGGTTTAAGGTCATATTATTGTACCGCTTGGCTTCATAATCGCTATTAATATGCTGCAGGTTTTGATCTAGAAGTACTTGAAAGTCCTTTAAATTCTTGGGTGGTGTTTTAAATTCTAGTATCCATTCATGCGCTCCTTTTTTCTTTCCATCCATAAATATGGGAGCGGCGGTGTACTCTAAAACTTCACAGTTGAGCTGAGAAGCTGTTTTCTTGATAGCTACTTCTGCATTTTCAATGATTAATTCTTCACCAAAAACGTTGATATGATGTTTAGTTCTCCCTGTGACTCTAATTCTATAAGGGCTTAA
>PXBV01000053.1 GCA_003565575.1 Psychroflexus sp.
AACGGTTTCGGCTATGAGTAGTTGCGTGGGTTAGCACTTAACTTTGCAAGTACGCACCAAACTGTAAATCCGCGAAAATTTTCAGAAGTAGGCGAGAACAAGCAATTACTTATAGCCATTGTTGGCATTTCGTTATTTTTAATCCAATGTTTTTATCAGACCGAAACATAATTGGTCAATATTCCCCATTTGTTCATTAAATGCAGAAACATTGGATAGTATTATTATTCCATTATTATTTACTAAATCTAAAGCCATTGACGAAGTATAGCCTCCAGTTCCACCATTATGCCAAATCAATTCGCCACCATTTTTTCTTTTTAAAATATGCCATCCAAGTCCTATACTCATATTGTCGTTTACTTTAAATGTAGGCTTTTGGGTCAATGCTAATTCCTTATTCGCAATATCAAATTGAGCTAAAGCAAACTTGGATAAATCTTCTACAGTAGAAAAAATTGCACCACCACCAGCTAAAACATCAAAATCCCAATTCGAAGTAGGTTTCCCATTTGGCTTTAATCCTTTTACAAGTTCAGTTTTTACATTTTCTCTTTTACTCGTAGAGTTTACCATTTTATATTTTGTAAATATTTTCTCTTGTAATAGTAATTCATAAGTTGATTTTGCAATAGTTGCTAGTTCAAATCCCAAAACCCCAGCGCCAAGGTTAGAGTATTCATACCTAATTCCAGGTTCTTGATTTAGTTTGACTTCTTTTGTTAGATATTCTATAAGCTTTTCTTTGTCGTAATCTTTATAAGGATTGTCTTGGTCAACAAACAAAAGATTTAGGTTTGAAGGCAATCTTGGAAGTCCGGATGTATGATTTGCAAGTTCCTTGAAAGTGATTACATTATCGGAATTAACTTTGAAGTCAAGGTAATCTTGGATATTGTCATCTAATTTTAGTTCTTGGTCGTTTACAAAATTTGACAATAAGGTTGCTGTAAATACTTTAGTAATAGAACCTATTTCAAAAGCATCCTTATAATTTTCAATTAATTTAATTGTGTCATTTATTCTTTCAATTCCAATAAAGTCAATTTTTCCATTTTTAATTAAAGCAAGTGATAATTGAGTGTTGTTTGGAAACGATTTAGTGTTTTCAAATAGAAGTTCAGACTGCTCTTTAGTAATTCCGTTATTTGAGATTTCAATCCCATTTTCAGCAACGGTTGTTTGTCCATTTGAACAACTTGAAAGTACAATTCCGATTAATGCAGTTAAATATTTTCTCATTTGTTTTTTCATAATGAATGCCAACTCGTTATATATGCATAAAAATACACGTTTATTTTAATATAGGACGGGATAAACGTAGGTTTTTGTTGTTTTTATCCTGTTGCTTATATTTAATGACTGCTGCATCCAATGGGTTTTGAAGCGCTGTTAACTTGCGTTGCATCTCATGGCTATGTCATGGGGGTTTTGGTTGAGAATGTCTCCATTGTCTCTAAAGCATATTTAGTTTAGTCGCTTTTAATTTTTTAAAATCTAGTTGATGGAATCTTTAACCTGATGCTTTTAAAGTCAAAATTGGATTGTTTTTTATAAATATGGCTGTAAATGACCTGTCTTCTGCATTCGTAAATGATAAGCCTTAATTAACGTTAAAAATTAATTGCATTGCAGAGGGATATTTGCTGTTTTAGCACGTACGAGATATTTAATAGTAACATTTTGTTGTAGGTTGTTAAATATTACTTTATTTTGGTTTAAAATTTTCAAAACCTTTCATCTATGAAACCTATTAAAATCTTTTTTCCTATTGCAGTTTGGTGCATGCGTATTGGCCTTTTACTGTATGCATTTATCAACTATACGGATACGTTTACCCAGTTTAATTTAACCGATATTCGGTTTTATGTGGCTGGGGTCTTTATTTTGGCTTCAGTACTAATTTTTATTTCTGGATTTTCCTACAATCCTTCGCTTTCTGTGCTTTCTGGTCTTGCCATCACGGTAATTATGATTTATAGCCTTGTGGTAGGTTTTAACGGGAGTCTAGATTCTAGGTTTGTGTCGCAGTTGTTTATAGCATCTATCGGTATGTTGTTTTTATCTAAACCTTCTCGTTTATAAGGTCTATCTTTTTTTACGCTTAAGTTTAGCGTTAGGGATGGTAGCGGCTAGCCCGTAAGCTAGAAAAGCTTAGAAATGTAGTGGTGAAAGAGCGCCCTTGGAAGCTCCTTTCTCCACTTATCATTTCTTGCTTTTTAGGCTACGGACTAGTAGCAGACAGCCCGTATAAACCCCCAAATGAGCCTCATCTCATTAGTTATGATAACACTGGAAGCTTCCTATAGGACTACCGTCTGGTACTTTTGGTGAGGGGAGGGCTTCAAATCGGAAGGGCTCTCTTAAAAACAGATCGATACGATAGACCATTTCCCTAGGGACTGGCGCCACAGCTCGTAAATTGTTTTTGAGCAATTGGATTTGAAAATTGGCGATAGCGCGGACTTGTGGCGTGCTATCGGGGTGTACGGAAAGGTTCATAAGATGCTTTAATATATTGAAGTTGATGCTGTTTTGGACTTCTTGATGGTATTTGGAATCATGGGGTTCTATAAAGCTAGATTCTACCAGTGTAACTATTACTTCTTCTAAACCGATGTGGTCTGGATGCGTGGCTTTTTGCTGAACCAAACGATTGGCACGCTCGGGGTTGAGTAGCAAGCCTAAAGTGAGATCGCTGGCTGTAGACGCCGCGCCCAGTGCATCAAAACTAACACTGGTGTTGCTTTGAAAGGATTCTCGGGTTCTAGGATGGCCAAAGGCACGTGGGGGAAAGAGTTCTAAAAGATGTTCGGGTATGGCCAGCTGTTTGGCATCGAGCGTTTTTAATAAAGCTTCTAGGGCGTTTTCTTGTCCCTCTTTGCTTAAAACTTTAACTGGCTTTAAGCCGCTGCCTTTGGTGGCGTAATTGTAGTCTAAACCTCCAATGAGCTTGGCGGTGGCTTCGGTTTGGTAACGGTGAAAGAAATACAGCGGCACAAAAACATCTTCTAGTACCGAATGGGCTTCGCCGGTTTTTATATTGTCTATAGAAAAATGATTGATGGCGGCTTCCCGCAAGTCTAACACGCGGTTGAGTTCTTCGGTAGCGTTTTGGCCATTGTCCCAAAGGTGAGCGTAGGCGTGTGCGCCTCCTGTGGCTCTTGCATCGGTATCGCTTATAAATTGTAAGCCTGCTTCATGGGCATTGTGCAAAACCTCATTGAGGTATTCTTTCTCGCTTTGTCTGGGTTTGGGGTCTCCGTAAGCATAGGCAACGGTCACTTTATCCCAGTCGCCAATATTTACATCGTAAGCTTGAGAGAAATCAATTTGGCCATCCTTGAGTGTTAATTTGGGATGGGGATAGTCCATTACACTGGCATCGCCATTGGTGCTGGCTGCAAAATTGTGGGCAAAACCTAAGGTATGGCCTACTTCATGGGCGGAAAGTTGGCGAATTCTGGACAGCGCCATCTCTAGCATCGGTTCGTAATTATCGTCAGATTCTGCAAACGGAGCGTTCATCAGGGCTTGGGCAATCATAAAATCTTGGCGTATTCTTAGGCTTCCTAAACTCACGTGTCCTTTTAAGATTTCTCCGGTTCTTGGGTCAGAAACACTGGCTCCATAACTCCAGCCGCGTGTTGAGCGGTGCACCCATTGTATCATGTTGTACCGTAAGTCCATCGGGTCGGCATCCTCTGGTAGAATTTCTACTTGAAATGCGTTTTTATACCCAATAGCCTTAAAAGCTTGATCCCACCATTGGGCACCTTCCACCAAAGCTGATTTTATGGGCTCTGGCGTGCCAGGGTCTACGTAATATACTATGGGTTCTTTGGCTTCGCTAATTGCAGCTTCTGGGTTCTTTTTTTCTAGGCGATGCCGACGAATTAAGCGTTTGGTGAGCGGCTCATGAATGGGTGTGGAATAATCTTGATACGTAATGGCATTGACTCCACTCCGCGGATTAAACTCTCGAGTTTGATAGCCATCATCTGGCAATTGCACAAAACTATGGTGTTGTATAACCGTAAGGTTGGAAGCGTCTGGGGCTACTGAGCGTATGTAGCTTCCTTCTGCTTCACCTGTGAAGGTAAGCAGCGCTTCAAATTCTGTGTTTTTGGGGAAGGCTTTGGTGCGCTCCATGGCAAGCGCGCTTTTGCTTAGGTCTAATTTGTAGCTGCCTTGCTTTTGTTGTTTTAAACGTTTAGCTACTCCATGGGCGTCTTGCATTAAAAACGGGGTGAAATCTATAAGGAATTCTTCTTTCTTTTCATCCTTGATTTCAAAACCAAACAGTACAGATTTGGCAAAGGCTTGCTCTACACTGCGTCGCTCCAATTCATTATCTGTAACTGCTCTGTAGTCTTGGTTGGGTTGCACCAATAGCAATTTGTTACCTGCACGCTGAAATTTTACAATGGCGGTTCCTCCCAATTGACCTCGGTCTAAGCCAATATCATTGGAGCCTAAACCACTGGTAAGGGAGTGAACGTAGATAAATTCTTGGTCGAGTTTATCTACTTTTAAGTAGATTTTATCTTCTTTTTGGTCGTACCAAAAATCAAAAAAACCGTTCTGAGATTCTATTTTGTTTTTATCGCTAAGGCTTTGGAAGCTTTGTGCCGTAATCAATGAAGTGAAAAGTAGAAATAGAACGCCAATACTATTTTTCATAGGACTAAAATTGAAATTAATATAAGCCACAAGATAAGGCTTACGGCCCAAGTGGTGAAGGTCTTTTTTTGTTTTTTTAAAAATTACGATGTATATGTATAAAATTAAGGGGCTGTTGAATGATTTTTTCTAAAAATGATACCTATCTGTCTATAGATTAAGGCCAATTAACCTTCGGTTTATGTTTGCTGTTGACTTGGATGTAAGTTAAATTTAGAGAAATTTGCTTTGACTAAATCTTATTTCAAATGCAGTTATTTTGAATATTACACTAGTGTTTTCTCTTTTTTTGTAAAAAAAATACAATTTGGAACGATATTGGATAATCCTATCACAACCAAAAATCATCAAAATGCATTCATTTTTATTTCGCTTAGGAAAAATAAGTCTATTCCTTATTGTTCTGATTTTAATTTATTCATGTAATGAAGGTAAGAATTCTGCCTACAAAGCGGATTCTTCAGGGAATTTGAATCAACTTAACGTTGTGATTTCCAATGAAGATTGGCAAGATTCCATTGGAGAATACATAAGAGAGATTTTTGCAGCTGATGCTCTAGGGCTTCCTCAGCAAGAGCCTAAATATGGTTTAAATCAAATACCTCCTTCTGCTTTTACGGGTTTTGCTCGCAAAAACAGAACTTTTTTAAAGATAGAACATTCTAGTTCTGATGCAGGACATAGAATTTTGTTGGATTCATTTGCTAGACCCCAGCTCGGTATCATCGTTTCTGGAGAAACCCCTAAGGCTATAATTTCAGAATTGAAAGACAATGAAGACAAATTTTTGAAACTCCTTGAAACTACCGAATTGAAAGAAAAGCGTAGACGCATGAAAAAATCGCCTAATGAAGTAGGTGTTTTGAAAAAATCGCTTGGGTTTAGCATGTTATTTCCATCGGCTTATCGTTATGCTAAGCAAGAAGATGATTTTTTCTGGATGCGTAAAGACATCAAAAACGGCAGTATGGAATTATTGGCGTATGAAGTGCCTCTATCTACTATAGAAAATGGTGGTGATATTATTTCTAATGTCATAAAAATGAGAGACTCTGTAGGAGAGGCTCATATTCCTGGGCCTACAGAAAATTCCCACATGATTACGGAAAAAGCTTATGCGCCTTACCTTTTTGAAACTGAAATTGACGGCAAGTTTGCCTACGAAATCAAAGGGACTTGGGAGGTCAATGGCTTCTTTATGGCGGGTCCCTTTGTTACTTACGCTATTCGAGATGATGATAACAATAGATATTTGATTTTAGAAGGTTTTGTTTTTAAACCTTCTTCTTCCAAACGTTTGCAGATGTTTGAGATTGAAGCTATTTTGAAATCTGCTAAATTTGAAAAATAAATTAATTTTAAGCTCACAAAACTCAAAAAGCCGACTTGATGTAATTCATAGTCGGCTTTTTTGATAAGTGCATAAAGGTTTTTTAAAACTTTAGAGTTACGCCCGCCAAAAAGTTAATCCCAGCTTGGGGATAAAATCCAGCGCCTTGTATGGTCTCCGTTTGTCCTTGCGCATTTTGAGAGTCAAAGAAAAAGAAATACCCATTCGACTCGTACTTGACGTCAAAAATATTATTGATAAGTCCTGTAAACACTACAGATTTAAATAAAGGAGCATCTTTCCAAGTGTATACAATATTAAGATCGTTTGTAAAAAAACTATCCAGCAAAGACGTCTCGCTGTCTATATTTCCCATGTATTGTTCACCCACATATTTTGAAATTAAATTGAGTTGAAAAACGTCACTCGGGTGATATATGAATTGATTGGCAGCGATTATATCTGGCGAAAAGGAAATGTGGGTATTCCCTAAATTTTGTAATTCTCCGTCTAAATTCGCTACAAAATCAATGTTTCGGTTTCGGCTTAAAGTTAGGTTGGGTAGCGTTGAAAACAGTGAATTAATCTTGATGTTAGCATCAATTTCTAGTCCTAGTCTATAGCTTTCTCCACTGGTCTCTCTTACGGGAGCCCCCACATCATCTAATGCGCCAGTCAAGACCATTTGGTCTTTGTAATACATATAATACACATTGGTATTTACCGTAGAATTTCCCAAATTCAATCGATAACCCAACTCAAAATCGTCTAGCACTTCAGGATTGGTAATGCCATTTTCAAAATCCCTACGTCTTGGCTCACGATGAGCTTTTCCGTAGGAGCCATAAAGTTGCTGGTTTTCAGTTAGCTGATAGGTCACTCCAGTTTTTGGGTTGAAGAAGTTAAAATTATCATCTACCAGCATATTTATTTTTGATGAAGTAAGCCCCGAGGTTTTGTAATTAATAAACCGACCTTGCAAATCTCCAAACACACTGAGCTTGTCATTAACACGCCATGTTGCTTTACTAAAGGCTGTAAATTCCTGTTTTGTCCCGTTACCAAAATAGTAGTTGTCTCGTATTTCTGAATCTCCAGCAAATCGTGACCATATTACCTCTCCAAAATGATCGTTGGTGTAGTAACTGTAAAAGAGACCTGAGGTGAAATCTATCTGACTATCAGTATAATTAACGGTTCCATTCACCACATAATAGTCGTTATCTAGCCATCGTCGTCTTATTAGGTCTGAAGTGTCTATGATATCGTTTCCTACTTCAATAGGCCCAATTTCATGAAACGCCATACTTGCATCTTCTACATACTGTTCAAAATAACCCCGCCCGTAGGTATAGTTCAAACTCAAATTTGTGGACCAGTTAGAATTGATACGTTGGTTCCAATGCAATTGGTAATGGTCTTGTTTATAATTATCTACTTCATTGTCATAAAACTGTGTATTCCCTTCGGTATCGGTATATTGCCCTGCGGAGTTGAAGGTGCGGTTGGTCTCTAAAGTTTCGCTATCAATCCCATTCCAAGCTTGATAGGTGATATTATTACCTCCAAACATAAGCGCTTTTATATAAGTGCCACCGTCTTTAAATGTGCCTTGAAGAAAATACGATTTCAAATCTGAACTCGCCCTATCGATATAGCCGTCTGATTTAATTTGAGACAAACGCCCAGAGAAAGTGAATTTATCTTCTAGCAATCCAGTGCCAAATTCCACCGTGTGTCGTCTGGTATTAAACGAACCAAACGAATTGTTGATTTCTGCACTGGGCTCATCGTTTTTGGCCTCCGTAAGAATATTCAAACTCGCTCCAAAAGCCCCCGATCCATTGGTAGACGTTCCTACTCCTCTTTGCAATTGTAAATTTTCAGTAGAGGAAGCAAAATCTGGAAGGTTTACCCAAAACGAACCTTGGCTTTCTTGATCGTTGAAGGGAATACCGTTTAAGGTGACATTTACCCGCGAAGCATCGCTACCTCTTACTCTGATGGACGTGTAGCCAATCCCATTTCCTGCATCGGTTGTAGACACTACCGAAGGGAGCACATTCAGTAAAACAGGGATATCCTGTCCTAGATTACGCTCTTCAATTTCCTTTTTACTGAAATTGGAATGGGTTATCGGAGAATCCGCATTCACCCGAAACGCTTGCACAAGGACTTCGTCTAGAGACTCTTCTGCATTGGTCATATCTACATTAAAGACTTCATTGGAAGTAATCGTTTTTTTGAAGGTTCTACGATTTCCAAAACTAAACTCGAAAGTGTAAGTGCCTTCTGGAAGATTCAAGCGGTATTCTCCATCTTGATTAGTTACCGTTCCAAAATTGGTAGATTGAGCAACTACACTCACCCCGGGTAGGGGTTTTCCGCGTTCTGTTACTACACCTTCTAGTGTAAAATTTTGTGAATGGGTCTGCCAAGCCCAGAATGCGGCAAAAAGTAAAAATAATTTGGGTTTCATCCGTAAATGAGTTTTACGAATAAAAGGGGCCATTATTCAAAATTAAACATAAAAAAACCTGATGGCCACTTTGGCATCAGGAGTAAATAACAATGCATGACAACAAGTTGTCATTTTCCCTTGGCAACATTACTTGCCCAGGTTCATTGGGTATAATCTCAGCCTTCTTCGTAAATTACAGAGTCAGGCACCCCTTTGAGATGTGTGGCAAAAATAAAATTAGTTTTGAATTGCCCAAACTTTTTTCTCCAATATAACATGGACTTCAGTTTTTATGCTTAACCTACGGTTATGATAATTTTTATTCGAAAACTAGTCTTAAAGTGTTAAGCATTTTAATGTTTTTCAATACATTTGAAATGAATTTAATATAATTCGTGTTCAACACTTAAAATCTATACTTATGCAGTCTACAGAACGGTTAGAAAAATTTAGACAACTGGTTAAAAATAAATACCTTATTTATAACAGTCTTTTTTTGAATCTTCCAGATGAAAACACTTCATATACAGGTATATATATTCCGCTTTTACACAAGTTAAGTAAGGAAGGCTATCAAAAAGATGCCCAGCCTAAAGAAATTATTGAGGATTTTTTAGCTAACCATACAGATTTACGCACTGAAAAGGAAAAGTTTGATTTATTGTTTAGAGTTATTAAGTATATTGAACGCCAAGTAGTGCTTTTTGATAGTGTTGAAGATGCGGCATTTTCTAGCTTAAAAAAGCAAAAAATTGAAACCTTACTCCAACCGAGAAGTGAAGGTTATTTAGACCTAGTGGAACACCTAAAGAACTTTAGCGTAAGAGTGGTGTTTACGGCACATCCCACTCAATTCTACCCTAATAATGTCCAGGGTATTATGCACGAACTCAGAAATGCTGTGCAGGCAGACAGCATTACAAAAATAGACAATGTGTTGCAACAACTTGCCTACACACCATTTATAAACAGAGAAAAGCCAACTCCGTTTGACGAAGCCCAAAGCATCATTTTTTATTTGAGATATGTTTACTACGAAACTCTTGGTAAAATATATCACCAAATTGGTAAAGCCACCAATTTGCCTCCAGATTTTAACCCAAACCTCTTGGAAATGGGCTTTTGGCCGGGTGGAGACAGGGATGGTAATCCATTTGTGACCAAAGAAACAACCTTTGAAGTAGCAACTCAGCTTAGAATCACTATTATGAAATGCTACTATAATCACCTCAAAGTCTTGATGCGTAAACTTACATTCAGAGACGTGAATGAACCGCTGGAAAAGCTGAAACGCAAGCTCTATAAGCAGATCTTCAAAAAGAAAACAAGCTTAACTTCAGAAGAGATACTTAAGACTCTCTACCTTGTGAAAGAACGCGTTATAGACAATTATAACTCCTTAAATGTCGATTTAATAGATGATTTTATTGGTCGTGTGCATTTATTTGGAAACCATTTTGCTACTCTAGATATTCGTCAAGACAGCAGTGTTCATAATTTAGCTATTGAAGCTATTTTCAAAAAAGAATTTGATCTAGACTATAATCAACTGTCTGATGAAGATAAGTTGGAGTATTTAACTCAGAAGTCCTTAAAAATCAACCCAGACCACTATGAAGGTGACCTTATCGTAGATACCATTGAGAATGTTTATCAAATTCGGGATATACAGAAATTAAATGGTCAACGAGGCTTGCACCGCTATATCATTTCTAATTCTGAAAGTATCTTTGATGTGTTACATGTGTATGCTCTTTTTAAATACTGTGGCTATGATGCTGAGGATATTTTGATAGATATAGTTCCTTTATTTGAAACTATGGACGGCATGGACAATTCTGAAAACGTAATGAAATCTCTTTATGAAAATCAAGTTTATAAAGCGCATTTAGAGAAGAGAAATAAAGAACAACATATCATGCTTGGGTTTTCTGATGGTACCAAAGATGGGGGATACCTTAAAGCCAACTGGGAAATATATAGAACTAAAGAGCGACTCACCAGTTTGTCTAGACAGTTAGGCTATCAAGTTGTTTTCTTTGATGGGCGTGGAGGTCCACCAGCCCGTGGTGGTGGAAAAACACACCAATTTTATGCAGCTCAAGGTAACGAAATTGCTAATGAGAAGATCCAATTGACCATACAAGGTCAAACTATAACAAGTGTTTTTGGTACTCATGAGCAAGCTACATACAATTTTGAACAACTTTTGCTAGCAGGGGTCAAGTCTAAAACGCGAGACAGCTGGAAACCTAACCACAAGGAATTAATGACAGATTTAGCGGAAAAAAGCTACAAGAAATACATCAGCTTAAAAGAACATGAGTTGTTTATTCCTTACTTGGAAGAAATGACTACGCTCAAATATTACGGCGCTACCAATATCGGTAGTAGACCTACCAAAAGAAATCAAAATTCAAAATTGAAGCTTACTGATTTACGAGCTATTCCTTTTGTAGGATCTTGGGGATTGGTGAGGCAAAACGTTCCTGGATATTATGGACTTGGTACTGCGCTTCAAGCCTATGAAGATAAGTTTGAAATTCTTGAAGATTTATATGCACATTCCGCCTTTTTTAGGTCTTTGATTTTGAACAGTATCATGTCCATGAAAAAATCTTATTTCCCACTGACTTCCTATATGAAGCATGATAAGAAATATGGTGGATTCTGGAAAAACTTAAGGGAAGAATATGAACTTACCAAAAGGCTGGTACTGAAACTTACCAAACAAAATGAATTGATGGAAAATGAAGAACTCGCTAAGAAGTCCATCAGCATGCGGGAAAGTATCGTGTTGCCTTTATTAAGCATACAGCAATACGCTCTGCAAAAAATCCAAGAGAATGATCCAAATAAGGAAATTTATGAAAAAATGGTGATAAGGGCTTTATTTGGAAACATCAATGCGAGCAGAAATTCTGCTTAATTTTAAGAAAACTCTAGAAAATTGAAATCTTGACCTATCACAGTTTTAAAGTATTTATCTTGTGATAGGTTTTTTTTGTAAAAAAATGAACTTATCCTACTGGGAACATAACACTTGGTTTAAAAATATTGATTTCTGCATTGTTGGAAGTGGTATTGTAGGCTTGTCCTGCGCCTTACAGCTTAAAAAAAAATTCCCTACATCTA